>NZ_JADEXF010000990.1 GCF_015207245.1 Nostoc cf. edaphicum LEGE 07299 | reverse complement strand
CTATTAGGGATTGAAACTTTCAACATCTACAGATTTGTTATTAAATTCAACATAGATTGCAATTAATCAAAATCCCTATTAGGGATTGAAACGCAGATGAAAACCAACTATTATACTCTTGATGGGAGGATTGCAATTAATCAAAATCCCTATTAGGGATTGAAACGAAAGCGTTAGATAACCAAATCGAAAAATTAGGCATTGCAATTAATCAAAATCCCTATTAGGGATTGAAACTTGTGTAGGAATACATATTAGGATTAGTAGCTTGAATTGCAATTAATCAAAATCCCTATTAGGGGTTGAAACATTTTTTACCGCCTACCTGCTTTCCAATCTTCTCCACCGGATAACTGAGTTAAATTTTCAGCCAAAACTGCCGATAACTCCTTAGCTGAATAGGAATAAGTTAGTGCCAAAAACTTCAATGCAGTCTGAATAATTTGGTTCCTATCCACTATTTCAGACAGTTGAAATTGATTATATACTCCATTCATTACTTCATCACTGGCATCAGCGATCGCATCTTCAATCACTTCCTCTTCTATCAAATTCTCCCACTCACCTAAATTAATATAGTAAGACTTTTTATTATCTTTAATATTAAGGCTTTTAATTTCTCGGATTGAATTACGAATAGAATTTGCCCATGAACCAGTTAATCGTTGTTCTACCTGGTTCTTAATTAAATGAATCAGTAAAATCCTTAAATAAGCTTGGATATTCCGCAGAATAGCTTGTTTGCTCATGCCTTCTAATTCGTCTACAATTGCTAAGGCATCTGCATAACGTCCTTCCAAAATACTTTTTTTGAGGTCTATTAGTTCCTGCGTCATTTTTTCACCGCCTACCTGCTTAAGTACTATATAAAAATAACCTATACTTTATTAATAGCAGAGTCTCTTAGCTGCCATTAATAAAGTAGTATTGTTCATTTATTCGCCTGTATCACTTGCAAACTCCCACCCGTATATAAAGTTGACTTACTCACTTCAAAGCCAGTCTTAGCTAACAACTCAGCTAAATCAGTTTTCAGTAATTCCCAAGCTGTTTCCGTCTCAAACAACAACAAAAACACCGATATCCCAGGCCAAAAGATCGGATTTGTTGGAGCGTGAAAATCCACCAACGTAAACACTCCTCCTGGCTTTAGCACCCGATAAACTTCATTAATAATTTTTCGTAATTGCTGAGGCTGCATCTCGTGTAATGCAACGCTGGTATGCACCACATCAAACAGATTATCTGCAAATGGCATTTCCTCGGCAAAAGCTTCTACATAAGAAGCTTCCGGGACATTTAGCCGCGCCCGTTGCAAAGACTTAGGTGAAGCATCCAATCCCGTTACATTTTGTGAATTTTTTACTAAAAACTCCGTCGTTTGGCCACTACCACAACATAAATCTAAAACCTGAGAATCTGAGTGAATTGTTAAGCCTTGCAAAGCAAGTTGCCGAAAACGCGCTTCACCACCTACACTTAAGGCTGCTAAACGAGAGATACCATCATATAACCACTGATAACGGTAACTCCAATCTCTTAAAATTGTTGCCATTGCATATTTCCTTGCTATTAAGCTTTATATTTAATAAAGATATATTGTTAACATTAGTAAAAAACCTGAAAAGATTGGGGGAAAGTAACTGATATGGGTCGTGTAGGCGTCTTATTACTCAATCTCGGTGGCCCTGATAAGCTAGAGGATGTCGGGCCGTTTTTGTACAATTTATTTTCCGATCCGGAAATTATTCGCCTACCATTTCGCTGGTTGCAAAAGCCCCTAGCCTGGTTTATTGCCACGCGGCGAACCAGAACATCTCAAGAAAATTATAAGCAGATTGGTGGTGGTTCCCCATTGCGGCAGATTACAGAAGCCCAAGGGGAAGCTCTAAAAGAACAGTTAGGTTCTTTGGGGCAAGAAGTTAATATCTACGTGGGAATGCGTTATTGGCATCCTTATACAGAAGAGGCGATCGCACAAATTACCCAAGATAAGTTAGAACACCTGGTAATATTACCACTATATCCCCAGTTTTCTATCAGCACCAGTGGTTCCAGCTTCCGGCTTTTAGACAAGCTTTGGCAAGAAGATCCAAAACTTCAACCGATTGATTACACCGTCATTCCTTCTTGGTATAAACAACCAGGATATCTTCAAGCAATGGCGCAACTAATAGCCCAGGAACTTGAGCAATTCCCTAACCCGGATGAGGTTCATATATTCTTCAGCGCTCATGGCGTTCCGAAAAGCTACGTTGAAGAAGCAGGCGACCCTTACCAGATGGAAATTGAAGAATGTACTGCGTTGATTATGCAGACTCTCAATCGACCCAATACCCACACCTTAGCTTACCAAAGTCGTGTCGGCCCAGTAGAATGGCTTCAACCCTATACTGAAGATGCCCTCAAAGAACTAGGCGCACAAGGCGTGAAAGATTTGGTTGTCGTGCCAATCAGTTTTGTCTCAGAGCATATCGAGACACTACAAGAAATTGATATTGAGTATCGAGAAGTAGCAGAAGAATCAGGAATTCACAACTTCCGCCGCGTACCAGCTCCCAATACCCATCCAGTATTTATTAATGCACTAGTCGAATTAGTCATGGATGCGGTGAAAAACCC
>NZ_JADEXF010000989.1 GCF_015207245.1 Nostoc cf. edaphicum LEGE 07299 | reverse complement strand
GTCAAAATTAAATATTCTTAACGAAAACTTTAATAAGTATCCGGAAAATAGTCACAACAGAAAATATTCAGGAGTTATGTTAGCGGTAGCGGGACGTTTAGCCTGTATAGAGAAAAAAGTAATGAGTAAGAATTAGTACTTATGAATTTTTCTACTCTCAGATGAGGCACTTATTACTCGGAACTCATTTGATGCTGAGTACAATAATTGCTTTTTGTACTTAGTACTGTTTAAGGAAATCCCTTGAAATCAAATACTCCTACAATTAATCTATTATTTCTAAGAATTAGCTTGCTACCACGAAATTTAATTTAGCGCAAAATATATGGGACAAGGTTTTTTGCAAATTGGCTTAACGCTGTGTATTGTCATAGCAATCACTCCATTATTCGGAAAATACATAGCGCGTGTCTTTTTGGGAGAAAGAACACTGCTTGATTTTTTAATGAACCCCATAGAGCGAAGTATGTTCGTACTTGCGGGTGTTCGGAGAAAAGATGACATGACGGGTTGGGAGTATATCCGGGCTGTACTTTGTTGCAACACGTTCATGGCAATTTCAGTGTATTTTCTGATCTATTTTCAGAGACTCTTACCCTGGAATCCAAACGGTTTCGGTGCGCCCACCTGGGATGTATTGCTGCATACAACAATTTCCTTTGTAACCAATACTGACCAACAACACTATGTAGGTGAGACAACCTTAAGCTATTTTAGCCAGGTAGCGGCTTTAGGCTTTTTGATGTTCACCTCCGCAGCCACAGGTTTAGCTGTGGGAATTGCCTTTATTCGCGGGTTGACGGGTAGAAGACTGGGAAACTTTTACGTCGATCTCGTCCGTGGAATTACGCGAATATTGCTGCCGATTTCGATTATTGGGGCGATCGCTTTGCTGGTAACAGGTGTACCACAAACCTTAGCTGGGACTATGGATGTGCAAACCTTAGAAGGCGGGACGCAATATCTGGCTAGAGGCCCGGTGGCATCCTTTGAAATGATCAAACTTTTGGGCGAGAACGGCGGTGGCTTTTTTGGCGTAAACTCAGCACATCCCTTTGAAAATCCCAATGGCGCTTCTAACTTGATAGAAATGCTCGCCATGATTTCTATACCAGCAGCCTTGATTTACACCTACGGTATATTTGCCAATAACATCAAACAAGCTTGGCTACTTTTTTGGATGGTGTTTGTAATTTTTGTCGTTCTGGTGGGAGTGACAGCGGTGGGAGAACTGCAAGGTAATCCCCTAGTTAATACCGCCTTTGGATTAGAACAGCCCAATTTAGAGGGCAAAGAAGTTCGATTTGGTTGGGCACAAACAGCATTTTGGGCAGTGATGACTACTGCTACTATGTCTGGTGCTGTGAATGGAATGCACGATTCTTTGATGCCGCAAGGAATATTTTCGACTCTCTTCAACTTATTTATCCAGGTTATCTGGGGTGGTCAAGGAACTGGAACAGCTTACTTATTTATTTACTTAATTCTCACAGTCTTCCTAACTGGACTCATGGCAGGACGTACCCCAGAGTTTTTAGGACGCAAAATTGAAAAAAGGGAAATCGTTCTCGCTAGTGTAGTGCTGTTGATTCACCCAATTTTAGTTTTGATCCCCAGTGCGATCGCTTTGGCTTATCCCATCTCCCTATCTGGAATCAGCAACGCTGGTTATCACGGTATTTCTCAAGTAGTTTATGAATATGCCTCAGCAGCAGCAAATAATGGTTCAGGCTTAGAGGGCTTGAGGGATAACACCCTGTGGTGGAACTTGAGTACTTTAGTTAGCCTAATCGGAGGACGCTACATTCCGATGATTGCCATCCTGCTGCTAGCTGATGGGATGTCTCGCAAACAACCAGTACAAGAAACCCCTGCTACCCTGAGAACTGATTCTCTGGTATTTACTGGGATCACGGCTGGAGTAACGCTGGTTTTGGGAGTATTAACTTTCTTTCCCGTTCTGGCTTTAGGCCCCATAGCTGAGGGGTTAAAGCTAGCATCTGGCAGTTAGAAAAGTTATGAGTTATAAGTTTGAAATTGAGAAAATATCAAATAATAATTCAGGAGGCAGGAGAAAGTAGTAACCCAGGCTTAAAAGTGTGAGATTCAAGCAAGAAAGGTTACATAGCTATAGTCAGATATGTTAGGACAGTGTTGATTGCTCAAAGCCTTGAAGCAACTAGTAGTTTGCCAACCCAAAAATGTGCTTGTGAGGGCTGGGTAAGAGGTAAAGGGGAAAGGGTAAGGGATTTAAAACCTTTCCCCTTTACCCCGCCAAGTTCACGAGAGCGAACTACTAGGTTTACTCAGCACGGGATCAACACCCCGCTACCGCTAACATCACTCAGCTATATCTTGCACTACGCGTCTCGTACCAGTATCTTATTTTTAACTGGGTAATTACTCAGAACTAAAGTTTTCATTCATACTTATTTCCTCCTGGCCCCTGCCATTATCTTATAAATTATCCGGTTTCGTAGGATGCGTTACTAACGCATCCTACAGGTTGGATATTTTTTTATTAGAAGTTCCTATAACTCCTAACTCCTAACTTCTCACTGCTAACTTTATTTATGAATCAAGTGGCAACTAACTTCAAAGCTAGACGCCCAAGTTCTCGTT
>NZ_JADEXF010000988.1 GCF_015207245.1 Nostoc cf. edaphicum LEGE 07299 | reverse complement strand
CCTACATTCAGGTGCATTGCTGCTAAATTCAGGCGTTGTCCCAAATGACCGGCATCCATGTGTAAGTAACGGTAAACGCGATCGCCATATTGTGCGATCGCAGCTTTCAAGTCGGCTGTATGAAATAACACCGCTGCTGCATCCCGTCCCAATTCTTGCCCCAAACAGAGAAAATGTAACTCTCGCCGAAAGTTTTTAAACCGGATTTGGCGTAATTCTTGGGCTTTGGGCGCGTAATAGTAACAACCTGCCTCCAGTCCTTTGACTCCGCAAACAGCAATGAATGTTTCGATTAAATTTAGATCGAAGTAGTCTGGAGAAATATCTAAGCTTTGGTCGATGTAATTTTGCGGTTGGTAAGTGAAATCGAGTAAACTTTTCAATTCATCAAAGCTTAAATCATCACCATTGTAAGCGCGGGTAGAGCGTCGCTTATACATAGTGGTTTCCAGTTCTGATAGTTTTTGTCCCCAGTTTATAGGTGCGGTGGTGGTGGGAATTTTTAAACAGAAAGGAAAATTGTATTTATCCTCTAAAGATTTTTCTTGTTTAATAGTTGGTAGATTAAGATTACCAGTTACACCTGATTGGATCTCGGTGTGTCGATGGAAATATGTTAATAGTTCGCCATCAGGGATTTGAGGATAACTGGTTTCGGTGGCGGAAGGTAAAGCAGTACATCCCAATGGCAAATTTTGATTCACATCTAACAAGTCTGCCAGAGGTAAGACAGCGATCGCACCTTCTTGTTGCGGATCGACATA
Organism: Nostoc cf. edaphicum LEGE 07299; assembly: GCF_015207245.1. Classification (GTDB taxonomy): domain Bacteria; phylum Cyanobacteriota; class Cyanobacteriia; order Cyanobacteriales; family Nostocaceae; genus Nostoc; species Nostoc edaphicum_B. The sequence goes on along the minus strand of NZ_JADEXF010000988.1, from coordinate 1,858 downwards.
AAGCAGATCGTTGACCGATTCATCCACAAAGCCGCCGATTAAATGGGGGCGATAATCAGTAATCGCACCAGCTAACTCGATATTACCCAACAGATGTCCCGTATCCAGAAAAATCCGACGGTAAGCCCGATCTTCATAGCGCCACGCAGAACGATAGAATACCGCAGTGATAATAATTGCCAATTGGGTATTTTCTAAAGAAGGATGCCAGAAACAAGACTCTTGAAGAGTTTGCCAAACATCATTTTCCCAATAATGCATGAGAGAATGAGTTCGACACTGGTAGTTATATAGACCAGGTGGCAATAACGACGTCCCACGGGAAACCACATACATCTCAGCAGGGTATAATCCGCCTGCACTGGGAGCAGCGCGTAAATACACTGCACTACCCATAGAAGGCATTTTCGCCGTTAATCCATAACTGCGAAACAATAGCCGTGAAAGTCTTTGCCACCATTGAGCATCTGGATTATTAGCATAAGCCTCTGCTTTTTCTTGGATATAGGGTTTGAGATCAAAAGTAGAGCCAATTTTGTACTCTTTAAAGGGCACTGGCTGTTTAGTCCAGTCTAACCGCTGACTTTTGGAAGCGAGAGTCTCAGGGTTGTATTTAGTCCGTTCGTGATAATGCTGGGCAATCGATTGGTGTAATTCTGGCATAGTACTTTTAATATCCTTGGGGCATCCTTTTCTTGATCTTGGCATTCATTAGCCTCATTGTTTCGTGTCAATTGGTACAATCCTCAGAGTCATAAAGTGGTAAACGGTAACAATTAAATTTGTCATTAGTCATTAGTCATTGGTCATTTGTCATTAATTATCCTCCCCTGCTCCCCATCTTCTTTCGCAGTACTATATAAACGCAAAACTATCTACGCCTGGATGTGCAATGATGCCTGTACGTCAAACTTTATCAAAGCCTGATATCCAACTTTCTTATTTAGAATGGAATCAAGGTCAAGAACCTTTACTGCTGTTACATGGCTTAGGCGATCATGCTCTGGTGTGGTCTAGTTTAGGAGATTGCTTGGCGGCGGATTACCACATAGTTGCGCCAGATATGCGCGGACATGGCCAAAGTAGTAAACCAGAGATAGATTATAGCTTTGAGAGTGCGATCGCAGACCTGGAAGCACTCATGGATAGTCTTGGATGGACTTTTGCCCATATTGTAAGTCACTCCTGGACAGGCAAATTAGCCGCCATCTGGGCAAGACAAAACCCAAAGCGTTTACGGAGTATAATTCTCGTCGATCCGATTTTTATCTGGAAAATGCCCAGTCTTCTCAGGGTAACTTTCCCAATGTTATATCGCTTCTTGCCTTTTCTTAAAAGTATGGGGCCCTTTGCCAGCCAGGAAGAAGCGGAACAGCAGGCACGGCAATTAAAGCAATATCAAGGATGGAGTTCCTTACAAGAGCAAGTCTTCCAAGCAGGAATAGAACAAAAACCCGATGGGAGTTGGGGCAGCAAATTTACCATAGCCGCCCGCGACGGAATTTTTGAGGCAGTGATGCAAGTGCCAGGTTTTACAATTCCTCTTGACACCCCTGCCCTATTCGTCCAGCCAAAACAAGGACTGAACCGCCAAAATTGGCAAATTCAACCCTACAAAACCTATCTTCAAAATTTACGTATCTGCCAAGTTCCCGGCAATCATTGGCCGTTTTTGACACAACCAGAGGCATTTAACCAAACTGTGGCAGCTTTCTTGGCAGAACACAAATCAAAAATCTCATGATTATTTGAACGGGATTAGTCATACAGCAACAGAAGAATTAATAGGAGCGATGTCTAGGGGAATTGGGCATTGGGCATGGGGAATAGGGCATTGGGCATTGGGTATGGAGAAGAG
>NZ_JADEXF010000987.1 GCF_015207245.1 Nostoc cf. edaphicum LEGE 07299 | reverse complement strand
ATACCAAACAATCCAATTCCAGCTACTAAAATTGCAATGGAAGTGGTTTGTTTGAAATTCGATAATGCCGAAGATGATGCTAAAACTGTGTTGCGGAATAGTTTAGAAAACATAATCAACCTCTCAATCTGAGTTAAAAAAATAACGATAATTTCATCAGCAACGGTTGATATATTGATGATTTCTGTCTTTTTCGATTCATTAACCGTTTCTTTAATACTCAGATTAAGGGATATGACTAGGTAATGCATTCACCATTTATGCATATATAGTTGCATGATTTGGATGGTGCGATCGCATGATTGTGCGTCCCATTTTGCAGAAAAGTGCATATATAAATTTCCCAATATGTGCAATCTTGCTGTTTAACAACTTCGACTCAAGATTAATTGCCCATTGGGTAATCGATACAATCCAGTTGGTTCAATAATTGGGTCGCCTTTTTTCCAGGGACGTGGTGTTAGTTCCACACTACGCACATCACCAGTTGTGTAGGCTGAAGTTAAGACATCTCCCGGAGTATAGCGTAAAGCACCAGAACCTGTGATGTTAAAAGAGTTTTCTTGTCGTTTAGTGCCGCGTGAAATGCAGCTATTAGCAATGAGTGCGTTGGTATCAATGACGTTTGGTGATAATCCGGTGAAGCTGTTTTGAATCGAACTGTTATCGGGTGTATTGATATTTGTTACACCGGAAACGCCTAATTCCGAACTGGCAGTAATATCACTTTTTTCGGTTAGTTTTGGACGTGACTCGATACCGAAAATACCTTGCGAGTTGATTTGGATGTTTCCACCTGTTCCTGTAAAGGCGTTAGCGCTGATATCGCTGTTTTCTTCGGGGACAGCAATGATAAATTTCGAGTTGATATTGATGTCACCGCCATCCCCACCTAATTCTTCTGTGCCTGCGTTGGTAGAGATTTGAGCGCCACGACGGAGTAAGAGTAAGTCGCTGTTGACCTTGATGTTACCACCGTTACCGGATGCAGATTCAGCGTTGAGTTTACCTTGGTTGTCTAAGGTAATTTTGGGTGAGTTGATTTCGATATCGCCTGTGATTCCTGAGCCTGTGGAACTGACAAATAAGCCACTGTTAGCACCGATATTTGCTACATTATCAGGAAAGTTAGTAATGCGATCGCTGTAACTAGGATCAATACCACTAATTATTACTTTATCAGTAGCGTTGACAGTAATTTTACCTGCACGTCCATTGCTTGAGGTAGTGGTGGTGAGTTGTCCGCCGTTGAGTGCTTCAAACACATTTGCATTTACCGTAATATCGCCACCCTTTTGATTATTTCTAGTGCCTGCATCCATTAAAGCGCCGTCAGAGATGCGAAAGATATTGGTGTTTACGGTAATATCCCCACCTTTGCCTTGAGAATTAGAATCAGTAGATGTGAATAAAGCACTAGAAAATCCTGTCTCTTGATTAGTTCCAGAAACAGTTATCGCATCTTTTGCACGCACCGTCACATTCCCTGCATTTCCTTGTCCATAAGTTGAGGCAACAAGTTGAGCGCCGTCTCGTAATGAGAAGTCAGCAGAATCGATGGTAATGTTACCCCCATTCCCAACAGTCCCCGTCTCCACATTGCTGCGAATCCCACTGAGAAAACCGTTTTTCTCCCCAGCAATATCGACAGCACCTGTTACTTTCACATTGACATTCCCCGCATCCCCTCTTCCTGCTGGTTGAGTAGCAGATGCTCCACGAGTAATAGTTACCAGTAGAGCGCCATCAGTGAGTGAAAGGGTGGCTGCATTGATGTCGATATTGCCTCCTTTACCTACGCCTCCTGCTTCCACCGTGCTGAAAATGTAAGCGTTACCTGCAAGGTCAACAGCATTTTTTGCACCCACCGTCACATTCCCTGCATTTCCCACTCCATAAGTTGAGGCTTCAAGTTGAGCGCCATCACTTAGAGAGAAATCACCAGAATCGATAAAAATGTTACCCCCATTGCCAACAGTCCCCGTTCCCACAATGCTGCGAATCCCACTCTTGAAATCGTTTTTCTCCCCAGCAATATCAACAGCGCCTGTTACCACAACATTGACATTTCCTGCATTTCCCTGCCCATAAGTTGAGGCTTCAAGTTGAGCCCCATTACTTAGAGAGAAATCACCAGAATCGATAAAAATGTTACCCCCATTGCCAACAGCCCCCGTTTCCACATTGCTGCGAATCCCACTGGGAAAACCGTTTTTCTCCCCAGCAATATCAACAGCATCTGTTACTAAAACATTGACATTGCCTGCATTCCCCTGTCCTGCTGGCTGGGTAGCAGATGCTCCACGAGTAATAGTTATCAGTTGAGCGCTATCAGTGAGTGACAGGGTGGCTGCACTGATGTCGATATTGCCACCCTTACCTACACCTCCTGCTTCCACCGTGCTGAGGATGTCACCATTTACAAGGAAAACAGCATTTTTTGCACCCACTGTCACATTTCCTGCATTTCCCACTCCATAGGTTGAGGCAACAAGTTTAGCGCCATCTCGTAATGAGAATGAACCAGAATCGATAAAAATATTACCCCCATTGCCAACAGTCTCCGTTCCCACATTGCTGCGAATCCCACTGGGAAAATCGTTTTTCTCTCCAGTAACTGTCTC
>NZ_JADEXF010000986.1 GCF_015207245.1 Nostoc cf. edaphicum LEGE 07299 | reverse complement strand
TTGTAATGCTGATGCCGCGATCGCTTCACTTTCAACTATACTTAAGCGAGCGATCGCCTGTTTCACTCCAGGTATACTTTGAGGATTTACGCTCAACTCATCCAGCCCTAAACCTAATAAAATTGGTGTTGCTAAAGTATCTGCTGCCAATTCTCCACATAATCCTACCGAAATCCCGGCTGCATGAGCAGCTTGGATAGTTTGCTGCACCATTCGCAACACGGCTGGATGTAGTGCATCAACCAAATTTGCCACGCGGGGATTAGTGCGATCGCTAGCCATGACGTACTGACTCAGGTCGTTAGTGCCTATACTAAAGAAGTCTACTTCAGCAGCTAACCGATCGGCGATCGCTACTGCTGACGGAACCTCCACCATAATTCCTACTTTCATCGCTGCATCAAATGCGATACCAGCTTGATTTAGTTCAGCCTGCACTTCGCCCAAAATTACCTTAGCTGCACGTACTTCAGTTACCGTAGCAATCATCGGCAACATGATTTTAATTTGGTGTCCGACACTGGCTCTCAAAATTGCCCGTAACTGAGTTTTGAAGAGTTCTGGACGATCTAAACAGAAACGAATTCCCCGCGAACCTAAGAAAGGGTTAGCTTCTGGCAACCCTACTCTGAGATAGGGAAGTGGCTTATCACCACCGACATCTAAGGTACGAATAATTAGCGGACGATTATCTAAAACTTGGGCGATCGCCTGATACACTTCTAGTTGTTCTTCTTCAGTGGGGGCACTTGTCCTATCCAGATAAAGAAACTCAGTGCGGAGTAATCCCACACCTTCTGCACCGCTAGCCACCGCAACTTGCACATCATTTATACTACCAATATTTGCGAAGACGCTAACTTGCCGACCATCACGAGTAATTGCTGGCTGATGTGCCGTAGCTCGTGCTTCCTGTTGGGCAGTTTGCCAAGCTTCTTGCTTTGCTGCCAGTAAATCCAGGATATGTGATTCTGGTTCTACCCAAGCTCTGCCGCTTTCACCATCAAGTGCCATCAGTGTACCATCAGCCAGGTGCAACACTTGGGCATCCACTCCCAAAACTGCCGGAATACCCAACGTCCGGGCGATAATGGCACTGTGGGAAGTTGCACTACCAGAAGTTGTACAAATACCCAACACCTTTGTCGGATCTAGTCCAGCCGTATCTGAGGGGGTTAAATCAGTCGCCACCAAAATCGCTGGTGACTCCAGATGCAAGTTAGCCGCAGCATTCCCAGCGAGTAATCGCAGCACTCTTCGCCCGACATCTACAACATCGTCAACTCGCTCTTGCAGATAAGAATCCTCAAGTGCGCGGTAGGAAGTCGCTACTTCATCGACTACAGCTTGCCAAGCGGCTTCAGCATTTATATGGTTGTCTAAAATGCGCTGATGAGCCGCTTCCAACAGTACTGGATCTTCTAAAAATAGTAATTGGGCATCAAAGATGGCGGCTTCAGCATCACCAATTTGCAGAGATGCCTGTGAGAAAACAGCTTGAATTTCTTGTCGTGCAGTGTTTATCGCTGCTTGTAATCGTTGCCACTCTGCATCAGGATCGTCTACGTGGTATTCCGTAATTGTGATGTGAGTGGGTTGATAACGAACAACAGGTGCGATCGCTACTCCGGCAGAAGCTGCAATCCCCGAAAGTTCGCCGTGAGTTGTGGGTGTAACTTCATTGTGTACTGGTGGAGAATTCAAAGTAACATTATCTTCACCAAAATTATTTGCGAATAATCCCTGTAATGCCGCTAGTGCCTCATCTGCATCAGCACCGATGGCAGTAATCACCAATTCGTGTCCTTGACGCACCCCTAAAGTTGTGACTTGGTTAATACTGTCACCTCTGACTAGCTCAGTATTTCTCGTTAAATTCTGCACCAAAATTTGGGATTGAAACCGGGCTGCGGTTGTCACAAACTGCGCTGCGGGACGGGCGTGTAATCCTAAGCGATTGCTCACTATTACCCTGATTTCTCGCGTTGGTGATTCTACATTAGTTGTTGTTGGGGTGACAAGTGACAACGGCCTAGTAACTACACCCAATTGAGTTGCTTTTGCGAGAAGTGCGCCGCGTGCTTCCGCCATAACTTGGTGAATATCTCTACCAGCCGCCGCCGCCACTACAGCAGCGATCGCACCTTCTACTAGAGGTGCTTCACACAAATACACTTTCTCCTGCTGTGCTTCTGGCAAAAACTCGATTGCCATTTCCGCACTCAGCAAAGCACTACCCAAATCCATTAGCACCAAGACACCATCATCAGAAAAAACAGAAGCGATCGCCTCATAAACCTGAATCGGATCGGTACCCAATGGATTTTCAGGATCTTCAATACCTGCTGCAACAGCAATGGGAACTTGGTCTTGAACCATCTGCGCGGCGAGTTCCCGCACACCCAAAGCTAGTTGTTTACTGTGAGAAACGATAACAATTGCGATCGCGGCCACACCGTCAACCTTGTTGAGAGGTTTGCGTTTAGCTAGTTATCCATTTCATTTTCCCATTCCGCTACAATTGCAACTGCCCGAAAATATTCCGGTCTTTCCAGCTAGAAATACGAATAAAATAGCCTTCTGTTACGGAAATACGTGGCGTCCACTCATAAACACCATCGCTAGCAG
>NZ_JADEXF010000985.1 GCF_015207245.1 Nostoc cf. edaphicum LEGE 07299 | reverse complement strand
TTATTAATATAGGCTTGATATAAGATTAGTACCGCAAGGCGAACATCAAAACTAAACAGATTTTAATCTGCTTACATTCAATTTGATTCTGCTAAAACCTGCTGGATTTAATTTATCGTAAGTTAATTTTGAATTTTGAATTGTTAATTACGCCGTGATGTTCTACTAGCGATCGCTCCAATTTTGCTTTAGTACTTAATCGGGAATAGTGTTTTATACCTGATTGAGAAGGAAACTTGTTCAATGATTCTCCCTTGTCTGCCTTCCTCCAGTCTCTCATCCCATAGATTTGAAGTTCTCACAGCTTTTCATCCCAGAGCTAGACGCAAACATTTTTATAGTAATCTACGATCGTTTGGGGAATATACCTCAGCAAACCGAAAACTGGAAATAAAAATGAGGTTGTTACGTAACTAAATTTCTGGAATTCGTCATCATGTATGAACTAGTTCAAACTCTCTCCAACGGTGATGAAAAAACTGCTCTACATCAGTTGATTTATGCGTTGAGTGCTTCAGGTAAGCATTACTTTCTAAGAAATGAGATTTTGCAAGCTTTTGCCGACTACTGTCATCAATCCCAAAAGCCAGCCTATTTTTACTACTCTTCTTCTATTGGCAAAATAATACAATACACCCACGAAATAATTCTCGAAGAGGAAAGTACGTGGTTTGTGATTCGACCGAGGATTGCCAATCAAGAAGTTTGGCGACTGACAGCCGATTTTAGCAGGTTCGAGCAGATGACACCTCAAGCCCTGTTAGATGTGAGAGATCGTCTAGTCAACCGCTACCAACCCCATATCCTCGAAATCGACCTCCACCCCTTCTATGAAAGTTCTCCAAGAATCGACGACGCGAGAAATATTGGTCAAGGTTTAGCTTTTCTCAATCGTTACCTGTGCAATCAATTATTGACTGACCCTGGATATTGGGTAGAAATGTTATTTCAAGCATTACATGGGCTGCAATACAATGGTATTCGCCTGTTGTTGAGCGATCGCATTCCTTCGGGTATTCAGTTAGCTAAACAAATTAAGCAAGCGCTGAAATTGCTGAGTGAGCGATCGCCTCATGAACCTTATGAGAAATTTAGCTTTGACCTCCAAAAACTCGGCTTTGAGCCGGGTTGGGGTAACACTGCGGCGCGAGTCTTGGAAACTTTAGAACTCCTCGACCGACTTATTTACTCCCCAGAACCTGGCATCTTAGAAACATTTGTAGCCCGCGTCCCCGCCGTCTTTCGCGTCGTCCTCATCTCCATCCACGGCTGGGTGGGACAGGAGGATGTTTTGGGAAGAGATGAAACACTCGGTCAAGTTATCTACGTCCTCGAACAAGCTCGCAGCTTAGAAAACGAGCTGCGCGAACAAATCAAACTCGCTGGACTCGACCAGCTAGGTATTAAACCCCATGTGATTATTCTGACCAGATTAATCCCTAACTGTGAAGGCACATTTTGTAATTTGCCCTTAGAAAAAGTCCAAGATACCGAAAATGCTTGGATATTGCGCATTCCTTTTGGTGAATTCAATCCAGAAATTACGAATAATTGGATTTCTAAATTTGAGATTTGGCCTTATTTAGAACAATTTGCTGTAGATGCAGAAAGAGAATTACTAGCTCATTTTAAAGGCAAGCCTAATCTAGTTATTGGCAATTACAGCGACGGTAACTTAGTGGCCTTTCTCTTATCTCGCCGAATGAAAGTCACCCAGTGTAACATTGCCCATTCTTTGGAAAAACCTAAATATCTATTTAGCAATTTATATTGGCAAGATTTAGAAGATAAATATCATTTTTCAGCACAATTCACCGCTGATTTGATTAGCATGAATGCAGCCGACTTCATTATTACATCGTCCTATCAAGAAATTGTCGGCACGCCCGACACTATAGGTCAATACGAGTCGTACAAGTGCTTTACAATGCCACAGTTATATCATGTGGTTGATGGAATTGATTTGTTTAGTCCTAAATTTAACTTAGTGCCGCCGGGAGTAAACGAAAATATTTTCTTTCCCTACAGTCAACAAGAAAACCGAGATTCCAACCTTTGCAGACAAATTCATGACTTACTATTTAGCCGCGAAGACCCACAAATCCTTGGTCATTTAGACCACCCCCATAAGCGACCAATCTTTGCCCTCGATACCATAACTTCAATTAAAAATTTCACTGGTTTAGCTGAATGTTTTGGTAGAAGTCAAGCGTTGCAAGAGCGTTGCAACCTGATTCTCTTAACTACTAAACTGCATCTACATGAAGCTACAAACCCAGAGGAAGCAGAAGAAATTCAAAAACTCCATGAGATTATCGAGCAATATCATCTCGATGGCAAGATTCGGTGGGTGGGAATGCGTATCTCTAGCAGCTACATCGGCGAAGCCTACCGAGTAGTTGCAGATTCTCAGGGTATTTATGTCCATTTTGCCCGTTTTGAATCCTTCGGTCGTAGTATTTTGGAAGCTATGATTTCTGGTTTGCCAACTTTTGCTACTCAATTTGGGGGTTCATTAGAAATTATCCAGAACCAAGAAAACCGATTTAATGTTAATCCTACAGACTTAGAAGGAACAGCAACTAAAATTTTAGACTTTCTTGATAAATGTGATACTCATACTCAATAC
>NZ_JADEXF010000984.1 GCF_015207245.1 Nostoc cf. edaphicum LEGE 07299 | reverse complement strand
CTAAAGGGACAGGATTAAGGGGTAGAATGCAAGCCAACGAAAATTTTTTCCTACTCCCAGCGTAATTTGTAATTCTTGTAGCGGAAGCGTTTCTTTATGTCGTGATGTAAAAGTATATTCGATATCATTGCTTAGTTCAATGAGTGTTTTGACACCTATTATAATTTTCTGCTAAATGCTATACTATTTTTCCTCAACATCTAAGTAATAATTCTAGGTTGTAAGGAAAATTTTTACCATGTCTTCTAAAAAGACAGACGCTCTTTTGAATTGGTTGATAACTTTAACAGCTATATTTGGCTGCTCGTTGACTGTAATTTTCTTCGCCTTGTCGAGTATTAAAGAGTTGTCAATTCAAGAAAAAATCCAGTATAGAAACCAAGCTTTAACAACTACTGCAATAGTTTTTCTGGCATCGGCAGCAATGTTTAATACTTATTATGCAGCAAGGCGTGCCCAAGCGATGCAGAAGAGTGCGATCGCATCTGAGAAAAACTTAGAAATTGGCCTGCAAAATGCCAAGCTCAATCAAGACAGATTGATTGCAGAACGCTTTATGGGCGCAATTGCCCAGCTTGGGCATGAAAAGGTTGAAACCCGGACAGGTGCAATTTACGCTTTAGAAAGGGTTGCTCAGGATTTTCCTCAAGAACACTGGACAATTATGGAAATTCTCACTGCCTTTGTGCGAGAGAATGCGCCTATCCAGCACGTAAAAGGCGAGCAACAAAAGCCGGAATATCAAGGAGCAATTTACTCAAGTAGGCGTAGAAGTGGGTCGCGTCCAACGCCGCAGTTGGAGCAAAATCTCCATGAAGAATTCCCCAAAATACGCACCGATATTCAAGCAGCCCTGACTGTTATCGGTAGGCGTAATTTACTCGAAGACCCAAAAGATCAAAAACTTGATTTACGTAACACCGACATTAGACAAGCAGACCTGCTAAAAACTAACTTGCAACAAGCTGACCTGCGTGGGGCTGACTTGAGTGGGGCTGATTTACGTGGGGCTGACTTGAGTGGATGTGACCTTAGTGGCGCTAAACTCATTAGGTCTATTCTCTATGAAACCAAATTACTAAAAGCTAGTTTATATGGAGCCAACCTTTGTTGGGCTAACCTGAATCGTATTAACCTCTCTGGAGCCAACCTGCGTTCAGCCAACCTTTCTGGTGCAAGTCTGCGTGCAGCTAATTTACAAGGGGCGAACCTTTATAAAGCTAACTTGCAACAAGCGACCTTAAAAGCTGCCAACCTCTCTGGAGCAAAGTTGTTTTTAGCTAATTTACAAGGAGCAAAATTGGGTAAAGCCAACTTGCAGCAAACGGGTTTGATTGGTGCTAACCTCTGTGGGGCTAACTTAAATGGAGCTAACCTCTCTGGGGCTAATTTGAATGCAGCCAAACTCCACCAAACAGAAGTATATTTTGCCAACCTCTCAGAAGCTAGCTTAACGGAAGCTGACCTGTATCAGGCTAATTTGATTGGAGCAAACCTTTATAGAGCAACCTTTTATCAAGCTAACCTGACTCAGGCAAACCTGATGGGAGCTAACTTTTCACAAGCTAATCTCAATGATGTCAAATTGGAAGGAACTATTTTGACAGGAGCGAAAAATTTAGAGTTGCATCAGATTAGAGAGGCAGTTGGCGATCGCACCACTCGCCTACCTGATTATATCGAAGCACCGACACATTGGCGGCAATCGGGTTAAGCGATCGCAGCATCATTCGTTATTTAGGCGCATTCTACCGTTTTCACTTAGTGCTATAGTTTTTACCAAAAATCTCCGTAACAATTTTGGAGATGAAGAAGATGAAAGCTATGTCTGATAACAACACAGACATACCAAGAAATTTGTTTATAGTTCTAATTTTATTTATTGAATTGTTTATTCATTTAGCGAAAAACAAGAAATAGATGAGAGTAGCTAATACTTCCAAGAAGTGGCTCTATATTTTACAGTTTTCACCTAAGTTTAATTAAACAGACAAAAATAATCACTCAATCTGAAGAAATTTTTTCCGAAATAGCCGCTTTATCGTCTGTATAATCACTGAAATGGGCAAGAGCATTAAGGTGATTTCGGGTAATTTGTGATGAAACTAGATTTAGTCAGGTTTTTTCAAGCTTGCAACCCCAGTAAAACTCTGGTCGTGAGTAAACCGGAGGATAGACAATATTATATTGATTTTTCTAAAGTGCGTGGTGCCAAGATTATTGAAGAACTTGGGCGAACTATCACCCGCCTTTCACCTGAGCAACCCACTTGTCAATTGTTTACTGGACATATCGGTTGTGGCAAATCCACTGAATTACTGCGGCTAAAGGCAGAGTTAGAGCAGCAGGGATTTCATGTGGTTTATTTTGAGTCTAGCCAAAGCCTGGATATGGCTGATATTGATGTTACAGATATTTTATTAGCAGTAGCTCGTGAGGTGAGTCAAAGTCTGGAAGCAATCAAGATTAACCTCAAGCCAGGATACTTTAAAAATCTATTTACGGAAATTTCAGAGTTTTTGCAAACGCCGCTAGATATTGGGGTTGAGGCTGAATTATCTGTAGGTATTGCCAAGATTACCGCCAAAACTAAAGATAGCCCCAAACTTCGCGGTCAGTTACGACAATATTTAGAAC
>NZ_JADEXF010000983.1 GCF_015207245.1 Nostoc cf. edaphicum LEGE 07299 | reverse complement strand
GGGATCGACCGATAATTATCCTACCACAAAGTATTTATTTTGTTGAGCCAACCAATTTAATCGAAGCAGCAAATATATTCAACTCACATCCTAATTTGACTTTGTTTGTCCGGGACGAATACAGCTATGAACTGGCTCTAAAATATTTCTACAACTGTCAGGTAATTAAAGCACCTGATATGGCTTTTGAAATGGTCAACTTACCTGGTCTATTATCAAGATATAAGCGCAGCAACTCTATTTTGTATCACTATAGAAATGACAAAGAGTTGAATACAAGTAATTCTCAGACTTCTATCGATCTTCCTAATTTAGTTGTAGAAGATTGGGCTTCTTTCAAATATGACACCACTGAACGCATGGAGCGAATTCGGGAAGGCTTGCAAAAAGGTACAGTGATTCCTGGTGAGTGGATATACCGACATCTTTGGAAATACTTCCATCATTATTCCTTTGGATTCAATAGCTTATATAATTCCTCAATGCATCTTAAATCTTTAAGTTATATGCATCATGGGATGTATCAATTCAAGCAGCATCGTCTCATTATTACAAACCGCTTGCACGGACATATTCTCTGCATTCTTATGGGTATTCCTCATGTATTTCTACCTAATGCTTACCATAAAAATGAGGCATTTTATCAAGCTTGGACTTCCTCAATTCCCTTTTGCAGATTTGTAAAAGAACCTTCACAAATTCAGGTGGCTGCACAAGAACTTTTGGAACTATTCCCAAACTAACTGGTTTATGCTCTGCCTACACGGGAAATTACAAAAATCTTTCTACTTTCCATCTGGTTAAACTCTATGACAACTATATCCGTTATTATTCCCGCTTACAATGCTGAACGCACCATTTTAGAAACGATAAAATCCGTTCTTCAACAAACCTTTTCTGATTTTGAGCTAATTGTTATTAATGATGGCTCAACCGATCGGACTTTAGAACTTTTGAAGACTATTGAAGATTCTCGTCTCAAGATTTTTTCATACAGCAATGCTGGTCTATCAGTAGCTCGTAATCGTGGTATTTCTCATGCCACTGGAGAGTTTATGGCATTTCTCGATGCCGATGACTTATGGACACCTGATAAATTAGAGCTACAACTAGCAGCATTGCAAAAACATCCAGAGGCAGGACTTGCTTATAGCTGGACTCTGAACATGAGTGAAACAGCAGAGATTTTTCACCCTGGTCATAATGTAGTCTATGAAGGTAATGTGTATGACAAATTATTACTCAGTAACTTTATTTCCAATGGTTCTAATCCTTTAATTCGTAAACAAGCAATTGAATCTGCTGGAGAATTCGACCCAACACTTTCTTCTGTGGAAGATTGGGATTATTGGTTTCGTGTAGCACAGCACTGGGATTTTGCAGTAGTTCCCAAACCTCAAATTCTCTATCGTCACTCTTCAAAATCTATGTCAACTAAAGTTGAAAAGATGGAGAAATATTTGCTTATTGTCTTGGAGAGAGGCTTTCAAGCAGCACCGCCAGAGTTACAAAATCTTAGAAATCAAAGCCTAGCAAATATCTATCAATATTTAACGGGTATGGAACTGGCTCATGTGACTAATAGAGAACAGGTCAACCAAGCTGGTCGTAAATTGTGGAAGACAGTTTCTTTATATCCTCAGATTTTGCGAGAAAGAGTAACTCAGCGTTATTTAATGAAATGGCTAGTAATGCAAGTCCTTTCTCCTCGAATTGCTAAGTACTTGACTCGACCTTTTTCTTTAGCTAGGTCTGTTGCGGTTCCAAGGCTGCAATAGAGACTGTTATTAGAAAGCAACCTTTTGATACTAATTCGCTAGTAAAATTTAGCAACTTATTGAAATTATATGCCAACTATATCTGTCATTATTCCCGCTTATAATTCTGAGCGCACAATTGTCGATACAATTGTCTCAGTACAACAACAAACTTTTTCTGATTTTGAGATAATTGTGATCAATGATGGTTCAACAGACGGAACTCTTACGCTACTGGATGAGCTAAAAGATAGTCGTCTAAAAGTCTTTTCCTATGAGAATGGGGGTTTATCAGTAGCTCGTAACCGTGGTATTTCTCATGCCAAGGGAGATTTTATAGCCTTTCTTGATGCTGACGATTTATGGACAGCCGATAAGCTGGAACTTCAGTTAGAAGCTTTGCAGAAAAATCCAGAGGCGGGTGTTGCTTATAGCTGGACTTATTTTATGGATGAACAAACTGGAAATTGCCACATGGATCGGCCAATCTTTTTCCAAGGTAAGGTTTTGGCGAATTTATTAACCTGGAACTTTATTGCTAGTGGTTCAAATCCCTTAATCCGTAAGCAAGCGATTGAATCTGTAGGAGAGTTTGAACCTTCAGTATCAGGAGCAGCAGATTGGGATTATTGGCTACGTTTAGCTGCAAAATGGTCGTTTGTTGTAGTTAGCAAACCGCAGATTTATTATCGTCAATCTTCAAATTCAATGTCATCTAAAGTTGAATTTATGGAAGACTGTCAGTTCAAAGCATTGGAGCGAGCTTTTCAATCAGGATCGCCAGAAATTCAAATCTTGAAAAATCATAGTTTAGCTTATGTTTACCGATATTCTTGTAGGCTCTGCTTAACAAGAATTACAGGTGATGAAGGAGTTGAAAG
>NZ_JADEXF010000982.1 GCF_015207245.1 Nostoc cf. edaphicum LEGE 07299 | reverse complement strand
CTGCATAGTGTTAGAGATTTAGTTGCCACAGCCTTTGAGTGTGTCGGATTGGATTGGACGCACCATGTAGTCTTAAATACTAACTTTTTGCGACAAGATGAGCATTTTCAACTAGTAGCTAACCCCAGTAAAGCTAAAAGAAATCTCGGCTGGGAACCCCAAGTAAGCTTTGAGGAACTTTTAGAAAAAATGGTAAAAACAGATTTAGAGCGGTTACAAAGCGGTGCAATCGCGCCCTTACCGCAAGTGTAAATAATTTAAATTTAAGATGCAAATCACTACAGTGACAAAAAACCTGAATTTAGGTGATAAAGTTAACAAAACAACTAACCATGTCTTCGTGTTTTTAGAAATTTTTGCTCACGAAGGTGGTATTCAATCCTATATAAAAGATATTTTTCGCGCCTATTTGGGATTGGGCCAAGACTACAAGGCAGAAGTCTTTTTGCTGCGAGATAGTGCTGATAGCTTAAATCCCTTTGAAGACGAGAACTTAAAATTTCATTACTTTAAAAATCAGTCTCCCTATTTGGGGAGATTGCAAATGGCAGCGGCTTTACTGAAATGTTTGTTGCAAAGCCGTCCGCAGCAGGTTTTCTGCGGTCACATTAACTTAGCAGTATTAATCCAAACACTTTGCCAGCCCTTGGGGATTCCTTACACCGTGCTAACTTACGGCAAAGAAGTCTGGGAACCGTTGAAAAATCAGGAACGTCGTGCTCTGACATCAGCAGCGGGAATTTGGACAATTAGTCGCTACAGCCGCGACCGCGCTTGTGTTGCTAATAGTCTAAACCCGAAAATGGTACAGATGATGCCTTGTGCAATTGATGCGGATAAATTTACTCCTGGTTCCAAACAACCAGAATTAGTCCAGAAGTATGGCTTAACTGGCGCGAAAGTGTTAATGACAGTAGCGCGGTTATGGTCAGGAGATATTTACAAGGGTGTAGATGTCACCATTCGGGCATTACCACAAATCGCGGAAGTTTTTCCAGAAGTGAAATATTTGGTAATTGGTCGCGGCGATGACCAACCGCGATTAGCTAAACTTGCAGAAAATTTAGGCGTGAGCGATCGCGTTGTATTTGCTGGTTTCGTTGCCACAGAACAATTAATGGAACATTATCGTCTTGCTGATGCCTATATTATGCCTTCGCAAGAAGGCTTTGGCATAGTTTATCTAGAAGCAATGGCTTGTGGAGTGCCGGTGTTATCTGGTGACGATGATGGTTCCGCTGACCCCTTGCAGGATGGTAAACTGGGATGGCGGGTTCCACACCGCAATCCTGATGCTGTAGCAGCAGCTTGTATAGAAATGCTTCAAGGGGATGACCAGCGATGTGATGGGGAGTGGCTGCGAGAACAGGCGATCGCTCTGTTTGGCATCAATGCCTTTCAACAGCACTTACAAAAAATTCTTCTATCCTCAATAATAAAGTCCATTTAAGTCCAAATGACAAATGACAAATGACAAATGACCAATGACCAATGACTAAAATCGCTATCCTAGAAGGAGAGCAGGACAAAATTTATTAAAAATGAGCTTTAAGTCATTTCAATTGAATCTTTTAAATCTCCGCCCTTGGCTCACCCTGCTGGCAGTTATATGTTTGCTGGCATCAGTGGGCTTGGGTTGGTTGGTTAATTCATTGCTAATTATTTTTGGGTTGCTATTGTTGGCACCTATTGCGGCTTTTTTTGGCTTTCGTTGGTGGCTGCAACGCAACTTGGTTGCCGATCAATGTCCCGTCTGTGGATATGAATTTACAGGTTTAAATAACACTCAGTTGCAATGTCCTAACTGTCAGGAATTACTGTTAGTACAAAATAGTCATTTTCAGCGCTTCACACCAGAAGGCACAATTGATGTCACTGCTGTCGAAGTTCCAGCCAAATCATTGGAAGAATAGTCAAGGATCGTTAGTCATTAGCAAAGTATGAATGACTAATGACTATTTATTTTTTTGCGATATTGAGAGGGTGTAAGTATACTGTTGCGGGGATAGTTCGCCCACATACAGCGAGTATTTTCCTGCCTGCCAATAACCAGAAAGTTCTGACTTACCTCCAGAGTAACTATCTGCTAGTACACAAAAGCGCCCCCCAGGCCCGTCGATCAGCAGTGTTGGCTTTCCTTGACTCTCTACTGTTAATCGCAAATAAGGTAGTGACTCTGTAACTTGGATAACTTGACTAGGTTCAGTAGTAATATTGCCACAATTACTTTTGACAGTTCCCCCAGATTTTCCATTCAAAATCAATGGATCGGGTTGGGAATTTCGATTAATTTGGATTGTTGGTGTCTGTGCCAAATTAGCCTCAGTGAGAGCCAAACTCATCGCCAAAGCTGTGGGAATAATTGCAAGCAGCCTAAGAGTCTTCATTTTAATTAATGCTCCAGATTTTTTTAGAGCAATATTGTTATACAGTCTGATTTATATAGACGACAGCAATCACTCTTAGTTCCGAAAGTTGTCGTATAAAGTAATACTAGTAAGTTAAGGATTGTTTGTGAAGATTTGATAGGTGTATATAGAGAGGTTGCATTGCAACGTCTCTAGAATTGATTTCTGATATCATGTCCGCTTGATTGCTTATTAAATCCGAAGAACCCCACCCCGCCAAAGCTATGCTTTG
>NZ_JADEXF010000981.1 GCF_015207245.1 Nostoc cf. edaphicum LEGE 07299 | reverse complement strand
GGCTGTTTTGAAGTCCTTGCTCAACTTTGACAATCAGTTTATCAAAAGCCTCTTGATTTGCTGTCAGTTGTTCTTGCAAAACTTTCTCTAATTCAGGCTTTATTTGCTGACACATATCCTCAATTTTTTTGTCGCTCAAAAAATTAGAACGCATCCAACTAGGGACATCTACATTTGTCTTAATTACTTCTTGAACACTCTTACGATTTAGCTCCATTCCTGCTGCCATTAACGAAGCCCCATAGACTAGTGCAATCGGCCAGGTTAAATGCCCAGTTAGGATAAGAGTGATGATGCTAGCCACAGCGCCTCCACCAATTACTACATTGACGATAAATGCTACTGTCTCAGCCAGAATAGCATCTCCAATTTGTAATTCTGGGTTAACAAAAGTTGGATCAATACTATCCTCGAATCTTAAGCTGCTTCTAGGTATCTGAAACTTTCGACAGATTGGATCAGTTTGTGCTGCTAAATCGGGTTGGATTTTATTGCTAAACCAAGAAGCGCATTGATGATTAATTATCTGCACGGCGCGCTCGCTTTTGAGCCACTGTTCTGCCCGACCGATCAAAGCTGTTTCCAAATCGGCTAAAGTCCGTATTTTGTTTTTTTGCCAATCTTTTAAACCAGGTTTAACTGCGTTGACAATCAACCCATCCGCCAAAGGCTTAGTTAGTGATTCGATTAACTCCGGGATATGCCTTTCAATCAAACCTTTGAGCTGGTTCGAGGTAAATAGTTGGTTGACTTCTTGCTTAAAAGCAGCAGCACGCAGATCCCATCGTCCTACTCGTGCTAATCCCAGTGCAATGCACCGTTCCGGTTCTGGATCGGGGCGAAGCAGGGTTTCTGGTTCGGGAAACATTTCCTGACAAAGAATGTGCGTGAACTTCATCCGAGATGCACCGCCAGTCATCAGCACAAGTTTCGGCACAATTCCAAGTTTTTCCAGCTTTTCTTTCGCCTCCTTTAAAGAGTTGCGAAATGATTTAATCCAACTATGATTTTCCAGTTCTGGTAAGGGTTGATTTAAAATTTCCTCCATCATCAATTTATTCACTTGGGGAATAAAATAAATCTGTTCGTTGATTGACTCGAAGCCACGCGCAAAGGATTCAGGATCGCTGTATAGCTGTTCATTTGAAAAGTAATCTTCTTTAGCTTTGCGACAAGCAAGTTCACAACGAGCTTGGTGATGGGGATATTCCTTAAATACTTTTTCGAGTAATGCTTTTTGTTCGTGGTTGGCGAGAGTCCGGGCAAAAATAGCTTTGTCAATTAGGGATGCACCTAAAGTATTACTTCCGAAATCTATCGGGATTTCTTCTAAACTTTTAACTAGAGTAAAATCTGTGGTTGAAGAACCAATATCGACAATTAGCACCGATGCCAGAAGTTTGTCATACTCCAACTTCCCGGCTTCCTTAGCTTGCATGAAAGCAGCCCGCGATTCGGGTACAACATTGAGTTGGGGAATGCCAGCTTCTTGAAGTAGCTTTTGGTATTCGGTGCGATCGCTAATTGTCCATCCTGAAGGGCAACCAATGTAAAAATAGCTACTTTCCCCACCTGCAAGTTGTTTGCTTTCTTTCAAAAGGCGGTAGTAGGTTGCCACAAAAGTGCTAATAGTTTCTCGATATTTGGGATCGTTGTTGGGTTTTTGCTTGAAAGAGATTGTCAGTTGAGTAACACCAGCTTGAATTAATGCTTGTTCGCCGACAAGATAACCGAGTTTGGGATGCCAACCAAGAGCTGTAATTTGGTTCTTCTTGTTATTAATCTCCAACATCTGGGGAGGTTCAATGCTTTCCACGATCGCTTTCGCAACAGCCGTTTCACCGTGTCCCAAATCAAAACCGATTGTTTCTAAAATTTCCATACCCTTATTGTCTATTATTCTCTAGCAGAGGAATATGCTGGTTCAATTACCCTACCGCGTCTAATCAAGCGATCGCCTTTCAACAAAGCCGGCGTTAGAGTCACGTGTTCTTTGGTGTCGGGGTCGATACTTGGCTCAAAGTCAAAATATTCGCGATCGCTATTCGATCGGTAAATTTGAGCGTTAATTCCCTGAGACATTAAAATCTGTGGCAGAAGTTTCGCCAGTTCATAAGCCATTTGGGGTTTATCAAGTTTGGATGCGCCCATCAGTCTTTGGAGAAAATTCAATAACTCTGGCAGTTCTTCTATTGCTAAATCGCCTTCGTGTTTATTTGATTCTTCTAATCTAGCCACTGCTAGGTCGATAGTGTTGAGAGCATCACCAAGATGATTTAGAAATACTTTGCTATCAACCCTAAGAATCGGTTGAGGTAATTCCAATACTCCTTCAGATATAGAATTATTTTGCTGGTTGTTTGATTCGAGTTGAAGTACAATTTCTAATCCTATAAGTAAAAAACTTAATAAGATAGCCATCCAAGCACCTGGGGTAGTTTTAGTTAAGGAAAACAACGAACTTAAGATACCTGTATAAATTAGTCCCTTTAGCAGTTTCAGGATGAATCTGCTGCTAAACAATTTTGTCCCTGTATTAGTAATTTGCCTTTGTTCTGTTGGAGCAACTTGAAGATAGTTAGCCGCAGCTAGAGTGGCGATGGACTGCCGCAGCGTCTCCAGAAAAAAGGAAGCCAGACG
>NZ_JADEXF010000980.1 GCF_015207245.1 Nostoc cf. edaphicum LEGE 07299 | reverse complement strand
AAACACAACAGAGAAACAGCGAACTATCTCAGAATACTAGTAAAGAAAAGAAAAATAGTCAGGATAAAAGTGCTGAGTCTAAAGGAGAAGAACAGGGAAAATTAGATATTTTTAAAATAGTCACGGGTGCGCTGGCGGGACTCGTACTATTTTTGTATGGTGTGACACGAATGGCCGAGGGACTGGAAGCGATCGCAGGCGATCGTGCCAAAGAATTAATTAGCAAGTTCACCACCAATCGCTACGCTGGAATAGCAACTGGCACGGTAGCGACAACAATATTAGATTCGTCCTCAGTAACAATCATCATTGTGATTGCAATGGTTAGTGCTGGTTTATTGTCATTTGTAGAATCTCTCGGCGTGGTTTTGGGTTCCAATATTGGTACAACCATCGGCGCTCAAATAGTTGCTTTTAACATTAGTGATTATGCCCCAATAGCAATGTTCGTTGGCTTACTGTTAATTTTGTTAGGTAAAAAAGAACGTTGGAAGCAAATCGGTTTAGTTATTCTTGGCATAGGCTTATTGTTTTTCGGACTTGACACAATTGAAAACGCAATGGAACCTTTCAAAGAGTACCAGCCATTTATAAAATTGATGGAAACCTTGGGGAACAACGCACTTTTAGGTGCTGGAGTTGGGGCACTCTTTACAGTCTTAGTTCAATCTTCCTCTGCCACCGTTGCGATTATTGTGACTTTGGCTAGTCAAGGATTAATTTCATTATCGGCAGGCGTGGCGTTAATGCTGGGTGCTGAAGTTGGCACTTGTGCTGACACATTAGTAGCTACCTTCGGACGCGAACGTCCAGCAGTGCGGACAGGTATCTTTCATTTATTTTTCAATCTCACTACTGCTGCGGTAGGAATTGTATTTGCCACTCAATTGGCAGGATTCGCGCAATGGATTTCTCAGTTAATGGGGGCAGGGGATGATGTTGCTCGCCAAATCGCCAATGCACAGTTAATATTCAACTTGTTAGGCGTGGCATTAATTATTGGATTTCTACCCTTAATTGCTCGTGGATTGGAACGGCTACTTCCAGATAAAAAGAATCAAAATCGGCAGGTTGAAACGGTAAAGAATTAAATCCAGCAAAAAGGCTTTATATTTGGGATTTCCAAAAATTAAATTGCTCAATTCCTGCATCCAATACGACCATCAAAGTTCTTCTTTCCCTGCCCCCCCCTGCTCACGAAAGTAATTGATTATTTCTTTATTTGGAAGTCTCTTAACGTATCATAATCTAAATATCTAACCCAACTACCATTAAATCAGGTGGATGTTCAACATTAAATTGGTAATATATCTCTCGTCGTTCTTGGGATGGAAGAGTTAACAGCCATTCTAAAATCCCCATTTCACCGAGTTGAATTTGTGGGTTGCTGCGATTGAGACGCACTTTAATTTGCTCGTTGCGGCTAACTGGCAATTGTTCAGTGAGTTTCAGATTTACTTCTTTCTCTAGTAAGTTAGTAATTATCAACCGATAACTATAAGTAATCCGGCGCTGGTTGCTAATTAATCTTTTGTCTACTAGACGCTCAACTAAGTCACGCTCAATTTTTAAACCTTCGTCAATTCCTAAGTTCAGTTTAAACTCTTGCCCTGGTGCAATATTCTCTAATCTAGTAGTGCCGACAAAAACGTTGTCGCGGAAAATATTCGCTTTGCCTGGTAACAAAGTCGCACTGTTGGGACTATTTTTCACATTCGCTTGTAGATAAGCAAAACTTACCAAGCGCGGCATTGCTACATAATCGAAGCTACAAGGATAATCATCGTTGAAAATTGTAGTCTTATGAGGTGCGCCATCGCTGGGAATATTACCACCGCCATTCAATTTAAAGGTGACTACACTCCCTTCTTTGGATACTTCTGCTGTAATGGTTTCTGCTGGAATGAAATTATCCTGCCCAACTTCGTCTTCTTCTTGCCAATCTGCTTTGGCAGCAGGAGCAGCTTGTTCTGGTATGGGAGGTAACAGTGGTCGCTGGGCAGCTAATTGTCGTTGTCGTAACATTTGGGGACGTGGCGCATCAATATACCAGGGTTCAAGTTTGGGTGGAAGTGTACCTAATCCTGGTTTAGCGGTAGAAAGGGTGAGATTTGCACCAATCCAATCTTCGCCAGTGCTTTGAGTGATTTCTGCAAGGTAACTCAAATGTACAATATCGCTAGTAGTGCTAAAGCGTAAGTCATAAAGCGGATTCCAGCTAGCGCGATTTACAATGTAAGACATCTCTAATTCAAATTCGCCTTCACCCGCTACTTCAACTGCTACAACTAAGCTAAAACTTTCTTTGGGATGGGGTGTTTGGATTATTTGCAATGAGGTGTGGAGTGCTTGCAGTTGTTTGTCTAATTCTTGCTGTTGGGTTTTGCACTCTCCAGATGCGATCGCATACTCACTATACTGGCTTCCGAGAAAATTGAGGAAATCCAAAGTTTCGCTGAGACTGAGATTTTTCCGAGACAAACTCTGTGAAAAGGGTTCTTCTGTTTTTTCACGTAAGCCGATGATAAAACTAGATTGCAAGGCTAAAGCATCCACCTGAGCTTGGAGGTGGCGTTTTTCTGCTTCTAATTGCTGAATTTGCCTAGTCAAATGTGCTACTCGCTCCGTTACAGGTTCAGTAGTGT
>NZ_JADEXF010000979.1 GCF_015207245.1 Nostoc cf. edaphicum LEGE 07299 | reverse complement strand
GCTTTGGCGGGGTGGGGTTCTTGGGGTTTAATAAGCAATCAAGCGGACATGATGTCACTCCTATATCTAATAGATACAAGAGTGAAAATAATTTGTAGGCACAATTTATGAATTGTGCCTATATCATTTTGGACAACGCACAATTAATTTCTGGAGATGTCCAATATCATTTATTACTATGTATTAAATATCGCCAATTGCTCAATATATGGGTAATATTATCGACATAATACTCTCTAGAGAGTATCAGAATTTATGATTACTTGTAAGGAGCCGTGTTAAATATGATTCTCCCTCGTGTGTTTCCTGAGTACCGTAGAGTAGATGTTCTGTTTGCAAAGCTGAAGTTTCTGAAATCAGCAAGGCTTTTCTTTTTTAGGTTTTCAGTATTATCTTTTACTGTAAGTATGGGGGCGACAAGTATAGCGTTCCTGGGTATAAGCCTGGATAGTGCGATCGCTCAAATTCCATCAACACCAAATTCAGCGCCTCTAAATCAGAAAACACCTTCTCAGGCTAATGTGCTATTTGTCAATCCTGGTGTTGGAGATGATAAAGCAGGCAATGGCAGCGAATCCGCTCCTGTAAAGACGATTAGCCAAGCGTTGCGATTAGCTAATGCCAATACTGTAATTATGCTTTCCACCGGCACTTATAGCGCCGAGACAGGGGAAGTATTTCCCTTAATACTGAAACCGGGTATTTCAATTCAAGGCAATCCCAGCAATCAAGGTAAAGACATTATCATTCAGGGAGGCGGTGATTACCTAAGTCGGAGCTTTGCCGGTCAAAATGTCACAATTGTTGGAGCCAACCAAGTTTTGCTGACTGGGGTAACGGTGACGAACTCTAATCGCCGTGGTTACGGTTTATGGATTGAATCTAGCAATCCGGTAGTTGCGGAAAATACTTTTAGTGGCAGTACTCAAGATGGGATTTCTGTTAGTGGTAATGCCGCACCTACCATTAGTAAGAATTACTTCGATCGCAATGGAGCCAATGGCATCACAATTGCCGGTAACTCTAGTCCCCAAGTGAAAGAGAATGTCTTTCACCAAACAGGTTTTGGGATTAATATTGCCCAAAATGCTGCTCCTATAGTCATAGGTAATCAAATTCAGAACAATAGATCGGGAATTATCGTACAAGCAAATGCCCGCCCGATTTTGCGGAATAATTCTATTCAAGATAACAAAGAAGATGGTTTAGTGGCGATCGCTCAAGCAATGCCAGACTTGGGTAGTGCATCCGAACCTGGGGGTAATACATTTCAAAATAATGCTCGCCATGACATTAACGCTAGCGCTGCTAAACAGGTGATTTCTGCTGCTGGTAACAACCTTGTAAGCGATCGCATCACTGGCAAGGTAGATATTAATGGGACAACAGCACAAGCAACCCAAAACTCTCAACCCGCCCCTGTCCCTAACAATGCGTTACGAGAAATACCACCAACTGGGGAAATCACCTTCTCAGCTCCCGAAATCTCTGAAACTACTAATGGGCAAACCAGCAATAGCATTTCAGCAAATAATCCTGTTTCTACACAATTAAACAGTCAACAACTGCCATTAATGCCAGCCAATAATGTACCGCTTTCCGCGCCTATATCCAAACAACCACCAACTTCTAGAGTTGCCGGATTTCCTACTCCTAGCAGCTTGTCAGGTAGACAAATACCAACTAACGCACAGCCACCTGATACACCACAGTTAAATTATGTGCGGATTGATCCTAATACCATTGAGTTTACTGCCCCTAAGTCCCCATCCAATTCAGTTACACAGCCACCAGTTCCAAGAAGTATGAGGGATCAAACGCAACAGCCATTACCAATACTAGAAACTTCTGCTCCAGGTGCTTCAGAACTTTTACCACTTCCCGATCGCAATATCCCCATTGTAAATACTCGCAGTCTGCAAACAAGTTCTGCAAGTATTCCCTATAGTGGTACCTCTGCGACACAATTTGGTGTACGTTATCGCCTAGTAGTGCCACTTGCAAGTGATAAAGACCAAGATTTAGTACGATTCCTTGCTCCTGGTGCGTTTCCCACAGTTTGGCAAGGTCAAAGAGTTATGCAAGCAGGAGTCTTTAGTAGTGAATATAACGCTAAAGAAATGCTCAAAACACTCTCTAGTAAAGGTTTAAGAGTCATTATGGAGCCATTGAATTGATTAAGAATAATGTTGGCTTACCCTCTACTTAATATGTGTTGATGAAAACTGCATATATCGTTTTAATTCAAATCTGTTGTTAAGCTCGACTTTATCCAAAATTAAGAACTCGCTTTCTTTATCCGGCAAAAACCCTAGCTTTTTGGCAAATACTTTTTCCACGTCACAAATTATAGATGAAGTTAAAAAAGTAAAACTACTGCCCTACAAAGGTTTCAGCTTAAGCGTTCGTGCAACGACTCCGCAGGAGTATCGCGTTGCGAAAAAAATGGATAAAGTCGAGCTAAGAGGATGTTTGAAAAGTCCTATTTGAAAAGTCCTCTTGTCGGTATCAAAAGTTCTAGATCCTCCTAAATCCACCGATAAATTGGGGGACTTTGAATTCCGATTACCCATTTTTCAAGGGGAGAGGCTAGTGCCAAGGGATCTCCCCAACTGGAGCGACTGGCGTGGGTTAGGGGGGATCTCAAAG
>NZ_JADEXF010000012.1 GCF_015207245.1 Nostoc cf. edaphicum LEGE 07299 | reverse complement strand
GAATATAGTTTGGGTTCTAGTGGAGAAAGATGATGAAGCGCCGCAAATTTGTGTATATAGTAGGACTAGCAGTTGCTAGTGGGGGATTAGCGATCGCTTGTAATCCTAATCAAACTCCCACCGATACTGCCCAATCGCCATCAGGGCAAGCTACACCAGCTACGGCTGCTAGCGGTACATTAGAAAAAGAGCTAGTAGTCTACTCAGGGCGCAACGAAAAACTCATTGGCGAGCTGATCAAACAATTTGAGCAACAAACCAATGCTAAGGTAAAAGTCCGCTACGGCGATACTGCGGAGTTAGCATCAGCAATTTTGGAAGAAGGAACAAATAGTCCCGCAGATGTCTTCTTTGCTCAAGATGCTAGCGCCCTCGGTGCTATTCAAAAAGCAAATAGAGCAGTACAGTTACCAACATCTCTTCTCAATCAGGTAGATAGTACCTACCGTTCACCAGAGGGTAAATGGCTAGGTATTTCGGGAAGACTACGTACAGTAGATTACAACACTAAATTAGTAAAACCAGGGGAATTACCTTCCTCAATTTTTGGCTTTACTGAACCGAAGTGGAAAGGTAAAATTGGCTGGGCACCTACAAATGGTTCCTTTCAATCCTTTGTCACCGCCTTACGAGTTGCAGAAGGAGAAGACAAAGCAAGGCAATGGTTAGAAGGTATTAAAGCTAACAGCCCTAAAGTTTATCCTAATAATAGTGCGATCGTAGAAGCCTTATCTCGCGGCGAAATTGCTGTGGGATTTGTTAATCATTATTATCTAGAACGAGTTAGGCAAGATAATGCTCAAGTTCCTGTGGAGCATCATTTTACCGATGATGTGGGTTCCTTGGTAAATGTCGCAGGCGTAGCAATTCTTAACAGCGCCAAACATCCCAATATTGCTCAAAAGTTTGTCGAATTCATGCTGAATGAAAATGCCCAAAACTACTTTGCTAATCAAACCTATGAGTATCCTCTAACTTCGGCTGTTGCACCCAAAGGTAAACTAAAATCTCTCCAAGAAATTAAAAAACAAGCTCAAAAAATTGATTTGAGTAATCTTAACGATTTAGAGGCAACACTCAAACTGATGCAGCAAGTACAGGTCATTTAACTTGCTATGTACTGGAATGCATCTGCCAGAAGGAAGAAAAATCTAAATTTTTTGAGAAATTTTGTTGCTTACCAGTACAGGTTAATGGTAAAGGTTGAGAATACCAAGATTATTGCAAAAACTTCCTGGTAAGTATTAAGGTTGAGGATTGGAGATTGAAAACTTTACCATTGCTGAAAGTTTCAGGATTAGCTCTAGCTGTAACGCTCGGTTGGGGAATTGGGGTGGCTGTAAATGCTCAAACGAAAACCCTCGTGATCTATTCAGGCAGAGATCAAAAACTAATTGGCCCCTTAATTGAGAAAGCAAAAAAAGACTTGAATCAGGATATTCAAGTGCGTTATGGCGATACTGCTGAATTAGCGATCGCACTTTTGGAAGAAGGCAAAAATAGCCGTGCAGACTTGTTTTTTGCTCAAGACGCTGGTGCTTTAGGCACTTTGGAGAAAAAACAGGTAACGCTGCCAATTGCCTCTAAACTGCTGAATCAGGTTGATTCTCGCTTCCGTTCTGCGAAAGGGCATTGGCTAGGAATCTCCGGTCGTGCCCGTGTCATTGACTACAATACTAAGTTAGTTAAACAAGGGGAACTACCGACATCAATTTCGCAGTTAACAGAACCGAAATGGCGCGGAAAAGTCGGTTGGGCACCGACAAACGGTTCCTTTCAATCATTTATCACCGCAATGCGAGTCTTAGAAGGGGATGAGAAGACTCTCCAATGGCTCAAAGCGATGAAAGCGAATGGTGTCAAAGATTACGGTAAAAATGCTGCGATCGTCGAAGCTGTAGGGCGTGGAGAAATTCATCTCGGTTTAGTGAATAACTACTACTTGTATAACTTCAAGAAAAATGATGCAAACTTTCCGGTTGCCCACCACTACACAAGCAAAGATGCAGGATCAATGATTAATGTGGCAGGAGTAGCAATTACAAATAGCACCGATCAAAAAGCTGATGTAGAAGCTTTAATTGATTACCTGCTCAAACAGAGTTCACAAAATTACTTTGCTCAACAAACTAATGAATATCCTTTAGTCAAAGGAATTCCGGCACCATCAAAACAAATACCAATCAGTAAGCTCAATCCACCTAATGTTAGCCTGACAGATTTAGATGATTTACCAGGAACTTTGAATTTACTACAACAGGCAGGAGTTTTGTAGCAGTTGAAAGCGGTTCGCCCTCCATTATTTATCACATTAGCAGCAACAGTAGTGGCAGTTGCGATCGCTCTGCCATTGCTATACTTAATAATTCGCACCGCAGGTATTGGCGGGCAAGAGTTATGGGAATTGATTTCTCGTCCCCGCAATATCAATATTTATTTCAACAGTGCGGCAATGGCGGCAACGGTGACGTTATTTTCTACCCTAATCGCCGTACCATTGGCATTTTTAACTGTGCGAACAGACTTACCAGGAAGACGTTTTTGGTTAGTGGCGACAACATTACCCTTAGCGGTTCCTAGCTATGTAGGCAGTTTTGCACTGATTGCAACTTTGGCACCACGAGGTAGTTTTTTGCAGTTGTTACTTCAACCATTAGGAGTAGAAGAATTACCTTCTATTTATGGTTTTCCTGGGACAGTTTTGGCAATCACTTTGTTTACCTATCCCTATATGCTGCTGACTGTACGTTCTGGATTACAAGGGATTGATCCATCTTTAGAAGAAGCATCTCGTAGTTTGGGTTATGGCAGCAGAGAAACCTTTTTCAAAGTAACTTTACCACAGTTGAAACCATCAATAATTGCAGGTGGATTATTAGTAGCTTTGTATGCTTTGCGTGACTTTGGTACACCATCACTGATGCGATTTGATGCTTTTACACGGGCAATTTTTTTGCAATATAAAGCTAGTTTTAATCGTAATTCCGCCGCAGCTTTATCTTTGATGTTGGTGACATTGGTGCTGCTGATTTTGTGGTTGGAATATCGAATGCGATCGCGTGCAGCTTATTATAGTCGTGGTTCCGCTTCTTTACGTCCACCAAAAATTGTCAAGTTGGGAATTTGGAAATGGCCAGCTTTCGGCTTTTGTCTGCTAATCACTAGCTTTGGTGTAGTTTTACCAGTAGGTATCACCCTATTTTGGCTGATTCGCGGACTTAACGGTGGCTATACTTTCCCCAATTTATTCCCCACCATTCTCAACTCCATTGGTGCGGCTGGATTAGCGGCTTTAGCTACCACCATTTTCGCCTTACCAGTAGCAATTTTAGCAGTCAGATTTCCGAGTAAAATCACCGCCATAATTGAACGCTGTTCTTATATCGGTTTTGGAGTTCCAGGAATAGTTGTTGCCTTATCTTTGGTATTTTTTGGTGCCAATTATTTGCCAGCACTGTACCAAACTCTACCGATGCTGATATTTGCATATTTAGTTTTATTTTTACCGCAATCAGTGGGAACAGTCCGCAGTTCGCTTTTGCAAGTCAATCCCCAGCTAGAAGAATCAGCCCGCAGTTTGGGTAGGAATGCTTGGCAAACTTTAAGAGAAGTTACCCTACCTTTAGTACAATCAGGTGTGTTGAGTGGTGCAGTGCTGGTATTTCTGACAGCGATTAAAGAACTACCCGCCACCATGCTGTTAGCGCCTATTGGCTTTGGTACATTAGCAACGCAAATTTGGCAAGCTACAGAAAATGTAGATTTTGCCGATGCGGCGGCGGCTTCATTAGCTATGCTACTAGTTTCTATGGGTTCAACTTTATTGGTGCTATCTCAAGAGAACGTCAAAAAAGATAAAGTCATAAGTAACGCGCAAGTGCAAACAAAGTTCTAACCAGCCTTCTGTTATCTACCTTATGCAACAAGTAATTCTCCACTTACAAAATGTCACCAAGCAGTTTGCAGAAACTACCTTTCCTGCTGTAGATAACGTATCTTTGACATTGCAACAAGGAGATATCTTAGGATTGCTCGGCCCATCTGGTTGTGGTAAAACTACGCTGTTGCGAATGATTGCTGGTTTTGAGCGATCGCAAGCAGGAGAAATTAAAATTGGTGGACAGATAGTTTGTAATAATTCTACTTGCATTCCAGCCGAACAGCGCGACATCGGCGTTGTTTTTCAAGATTATGCCCTGTTTCCCCATCTAAATGTGGCAGAAAATGTGGCTTTTGGGTTGAAACATTTCAGTAAACAGCAAATACAAAAACGCATAGCCGAAGTCATTAATTTGGTAAGACTCGAAGGCTTAGAAAAACGTTACCCTTATGAACTCTCAGGTGGACAACAGCAAAGAGTTGCCCTCGCCCGTGCTTTAGCACCCCAACCCCAACTCATGCTTTTAGATGAACCTTTGAGTAATCTTGATATTCAAGTTAGGTTGCGCTTGCGAGAAGAAGTGCGCGACATTCTCAAAGCGGCGGGTACTTCAGCAATTTTTGTTACCCACGATCAAGAAGAAGCATTAGCTATTTCAGATATAGTGGGTGTGATGCGCCAAGGACATTTAGAGCAAATAGGCACACCAGAAGAAATTTATACTCATCCAGCATCAAGATTCGTCGCCGAATTTGTCACTCAGGCTAATTTCCTTCCCGCCCATCGTCAAGGTAATTTATGGGAAACAGAAATCGGTAGTTTTGAGTTAACAGCGAATCACACCGATGATACTGGCGAAATCATGATCCGCCAAGAAGATTTTATCTTAAAGCCTGCCACAGATGCACCCGTAGTAGTTCGCACCCGACGGTTTTTAGGACGTGAATACCAATATTGTTTACAAACTCCCTCTGGTAAAGAAATCCACGCGCGGACGATGACTGATACGGTATTACCTGTAGGTACAAGGGTGGAGTTATCTATAGCCAGTGATAGTGTAAAAGTTTTTCCGCAGTAGATTTTGGCATAGACTATGTAGACCTATATTCTGCATTGTTGTTTGAAAGGTCGCAAAATAAAGTAAGTTAGACTTTATGCCAAATCAGGTGTTTAAGACAATCTATTTTCCTCGTGAGCGAACCCGTAACGGGAGGTCAGCTAGAGTTACAATTACGATCCCTACGGAATCTAGCGATCCTAAATTCACAAAACAGTTCTTGGCATATATACAATCCTTGTCCAGTCGTGACTTTAGGCTGGCGATGCAAGATCCATTTCTTGAAGATTTGGAAAGGCAAGCAGCCACAGGGGACATTAGCTTTAGTGATACTTGTCTCCACGGACTTTTGCAGCACTATCATAATTGCATAATGGTAGATGTAAATTCCCTACAAACAGACATACAACTTGAGTTACCCCTGAACTATGAGAGTTATTGCGATATTGGTGTTACCTTTCGTGAAAGCCATCATCAAGGTCTTCACGGTTGGTATCCCTATGTTGAACTTACACTCCTTATGCTCTTATCAAGGTAAATTGAAACCAGCAATTGCACATTGGTTAATCCGTGAATTTGTTCCTGAAGGTGGTCATGTTCTCGATCCTCTAGGAGGAGTCGGAACTGTAGCTTTTGAAGCTGCGCTCATGGGTCGAGTTTCAGTATCAAATGATAAAAGTCCCTTAGCATCAACTATTGCCACAGCTAAGGTAAATCCTCCTTCTTTAATAGAAGCAAAAATAGCATTACAGGAAATTGAGTACCATATTGCATCTGTTCGTCTAAATTCCCAAGACTATGCGGCAGCTAAATTTGGACTCAATGCAACTGTAGCTGATTACTATCACCCCAAAACTTTAGAGGAAATTTTAAAAGCATGGCGTATCGACCGGGAACTTCTCCTTTTTTTGATTATTATGTTCGGCACATAGACAAGTTGCGTGTTCGTCGATAGGCTAC
The DNA here is from genome assembly GCF_015207245.1 of Nostoc cf. edaphicum LEGE 07299. Taxonomy (GTDB): domain Bacteria; phylum Cyanobacteriota; class Cyanobacteriia; order Cyanobacteriales; family Nostocaceae; genus Nostoc; species Nostoc edaphicum_B. Next base: position 7,499 of record NZ_JADEXF010000012.1, on the reverse strand, counting down.
AAGTAAGCCAGTGGACGTGTATGATCTAGTTGAACTTCCTCAAGTTTGAGAGCTTTACCACAACAAAAGCATTTCCGTTCAAATCGTTCCCAGACCTGAGATTTCCATCCTGCACCTGTACGTTCTTTAATCCCTTGAAGGATTTCCGGTTCTCTAAGAAAAATCTTGCGTTCTCTGGTGATGACTGATGACTCGTGTAGTTGGTCTGTAGTCCTTAATGGATTGAAATTGTTATTGATACGCCACTTTTTACATGAGCGACATTCATTTTGGTGATTAGTTAGTTTTGCATTGTGCTTATGAAATGATAAAGAACCCAAACGTTGCATATTTACAGGAAGTAATCTGCCGCAGTATGAGCATTTTTTAAGGGTGATTTCTTCACCTTCTAATAGGTGAAAAGGGCCAGAACGTTCCTCATCTATCTCCATCGCTAGCGCTGCATCATGAGGCAAGTAAAATGTCTCTGGTACTAAATGAGATTGTTGTAGGTCAGACGCGCTAGGTTTTAATGAAAGGATCTCATTAGGAAGATTTAAGGCATCTGCGTTAAGTCCCCAAAAGTTGAGCCGAACAGATGCAGTCCACATTAAAGTGACTGTTATAATTTCCGTTTCTGGAGCATCAACAATAACTCCAATTCGATTCCAAGCGTTAGTAAGTTTAATAACTTTTGACTTGCTAGTATCTCCAGTATCTAGTTTTACCTCAATAGAAATAGCTTCTAAGGGATATAAGAAACCACCAAAGGCAATAAAGTTACTATTGACAGGATTTTTTCTCGCGTTCGTTAAAACAAGGGAACTTTTTTCACTATCAATGAACTCTAAGGCTTGAGTCTTAACTTGATGTAGCATTTGGTAATCCCTTTGAGAATTATACGTATCATCCCTACTTTGTTTTGCCAATCTACGCATTCTTTAGCCTCAACCACCAGGAAAGCCCTGGGACACCCAGTATTAAGTGATTTCTTCATTACCAGGAAAGCTTTCAGAATTCGGCTGGGAAGTATAAGCTTCTTGAAAGAAAGCAGCAGGATTAATACCTAAAGCATCTGCAAGACGCCAAATATTATTGAGACTAATGTTGCGCTCTCCACGTTCTACATCGCCCACATAGGTACGATGAAGCCCAGCTACTTCCGCTAGGCGCTCTTGGGAGTAGCCTTGTTTTTCTCTCAATTCCCTCAACCTTTTTCCAAAGGCTTTTTGGCGATTCATCAGAATCAGTTTTATGAGGGATGGAGTCTATGAGTCTACAGACTATGAGTGGCATAAATCTAGTGAAACTCTCCCCAACCGTTTTATTAAGTAGGTTGCAGGATCTGATTTGTAGCAAGATCAGAAAAAATTGGTACAAATTCCTAATTCACTGTATTACTCCTAACTTACCCTGCCCCTGCTATGATTCCTCATGGTTTTGAAGTGAACCAAGGCTTATGCAAAACTTGAGATCCTTCGCTTCTAGCCTACTTTTAAGGAATTGATCAATGGCGCGTCTAGCCCTGCTGAATGTATCTAACAAAACTGGTTTAATTGACCTAGCCCGTAGCTTGGTTGAAGAATTTGACTTTGCGCTAAAATTCCTAAGCTGAGGTTAACTATTTGTTATCTGCTTCATCTTCAAGCAGGATGGTGTTCAGAAGATTCAATTCACTGGATGCCATAAAGTAGCGATCGCTAAAAACTGTTGATTCCTCATAAAAATTTAGAGATTTAATCCAGCTTGTTGAAAGATTGCGTGAGGGGTAATTTCCAATCCTGGTAGCAAATCATCAGTAATTACTTGATGAGAACGATAAGTAATGGGTAAGGAAGATGGTGCAAATACAGTTACAGTTCTAGGGCGTGTCATCAGTTAATGTAAAGAAAGATAAAGTATCAACCAAACTACAAGGATTTGCTCACCATGACAAGCCGTCGTTATGCCCTGCGGGATGACCAGTGGGAAAGGATCAAAGACCTGTTGCCTGGACGAGACGGTTATGTCGGTGGGACAGCTAAAGACAATAGGCTGTTTGTGGAAGCGGTATTGTACCGCTATCGAACTGGCATCCCGTGGCGGGACTTACCCGAAAGGTTTGGGGACTTCCGAGTCGTACACACCCGATTCAGTCGATGGAGCAAAAGTGGAGTGTGGCAACGGGTATTTGAGGTGTTAGCCCAAGAGGCGGACAACGAGTACGCAATGATTGATTCCACGATTGTCCGCGCCCATCAACACAGTGCGGGTGTAAAGGGGGGGATGCAGACAGTGAAGCAATTGGACGTAGCAAAGGTGGGTTGAGTACCAAGATCCATGCGGTGGTGGATGCGTTGGGAAATCCAGTCAGCTTTCACCTCACCCCTGGACAAGCCTGTGATCTAGATGGTGCAGATGTGCTGCTGCCCGATTTGAGAACGGACACTGTGCTAGCAGACAAAGGATACGATGCTGATGCACGGGTAATCGATGTTCTCGAAGCACAAGCTAAAACTGCCGTGATTCCTCCCAAGCGTAACCGCATCACTGTGCGCGACTACGACAAAGACTTGTACAAAGCCCGTCACTTAATTGAAAATTTCTTTGCCAAACTTAAGCAGTACCGTGCGCTCGCCACTCGCTATCGCCTTGCGCAAATTCAACTTTCTCGGTGCAATTTACCTCGCTGCTACTGTGATTTGGCTCAACTGATGACACGCTCTAGGGTTAGGCGTTGATTAGAAGACTGAACCATAGATTTTATGTGGCTAAAAGATGCTTACTTTTAGTTTAGGCGATCGCAAATATTAGAGACTAAGCCTACCTAATCCTTATTTCCACCATTTTCAACAGTGCTGATGGGGGATGTAAGCATATAAATTACACGAGTCAATATTATTTCTCATGGTCTTGAAGTGAAGCAAGGCTTATGCAAAACTTGAGATCCTTCGCTTCTAGCCTACTTTTAAGGAATTGATCAATGGCGCGTCTAGCCCTGCTGAGTGTATCTAACAAAACTGGTTTGATTGACCTAGCCCGTAGCTTGGTTGAAGAATTCGACTTTGATTTAATCAGCAGTGGGGGAACAGCCCAAGCACTCAAAGATGCGGGACTCCCTGTTACAAAAGTTGCAGATTATACAGGATCACCAGAAATTTTAGGTGGTCGAGTCAAAACCCTACATCCCCGAATTCATGGCGGAATTTTGGCGCGGCGAGATGTTCCCCAAGATATTACAGATTTAGAAAATAACCAGATTCGCCCGATTGATTTAGTGGTGGTGAATCTTTATCCTTTTGAGGAAACGATCGCTAAACCAGGGGTAACATTAGCTGAAGCTGTTGAACAGATTGATATTGGCGGACCAGCAATGCTGCGGGCATCATCGAAAAACTTTGCTCATCTCACTGTATTATGCGACCCAGCACAGTATGACGAGTATTTGCAGGAATTGCGGCAAAATAACGGCGTAGCATCCCTAGAGTTTCGGCAAAAGGCAGCATTAAAAGGATTTTCGCACACTGCTAGTTACGATCAAGCGATCGCATCTTATCTCGCAGAAGCACAGCAATATACCCTTAGCGGTACACAATTACAATCTCTGCGTTACGGCGAGAATCCCCATCAACCCGCCACTTGGTATCAAACTGGTACTACTCCAACGGGATGGACAGCCGCGACAAAACTGCAAGGCAAAGAACTTAGTTACAATAACTTAGTTGATTTAGAAGCCGCACGCCGAATCATTGCTGAATTCACTGATACCCCAGCAGCAACGATTATCAAGCATACCAACCCCTGTGGTACGGCATTGGGAAGTACAATTTCTGAAGCCTATCAAAAAGCTTTCAATGCTGATTCTACTTCTGCTTTTGGCGGAATTGTCGCACTCAACCGTCCGATTGATGCGGCTACAGCTAGCGAGTTAACTAAAACATTTTTAGAATGTGTGGTTGCACCAAGTTGTGAAGCCGAAGCTCAAGAAATCCTGGCAAAGAAATCTAACGTGCGGGTTTTGACTCTAGCTGATTTGAGCAGTGGCCCTAAAGATACAGTGAAAGCGATCGCAGGTGGTTTCCTTGTCCAAGCTAGCGATGACATCATTGCTGATACTAGTCAATGGCAAATAGTCACTGAACGTCAACCCACCGACAGCGAATTAGCCGAATTGCTGTTTGCTTGGAAAGTTTGCAAACACGTTAAATCTAATGCAATTGTTGTAACTAGCGATCGCACTACACTAGGAGTAGGTGCTGGTCAAATGAACCGCGTTGGCTCAGTTAAAATAGCTCTAGAACAAGCTCAAGAAAAAGCCAAAGGTGCAACTCTAGCCAGCGATGGATTCTTCCCCTTTGATGATTCAGTCAAAACAGCCGCAGCAGCAGGAATTACAGCCATTGTCCAACCAGGGGGAAGTTTGCGCGATAAAGATTCTATCATTGCTGCGAACGAACTGGGTTTGCTGATGGTCTTAACTGGTGTACGTCACTTTTTACACTAAATCATTGACCGCAAGGTGTGCGCTTAAAAAAGTGTCACATAATTTACTTGCTTTTTGATTGAATTAGTGATATTGTCTAATCGTGTGTGAGGAGCAAGTTAAAAATAAAAATCGCCTGGGGTGGAAACACGGCAACACTCCCAAGCGCTTTTTAATTTGTCAGAAATTGGATTGTTTGTGCAGTTTAGAAAGTGTCACATAATTTACTTGCTTTTTGATTGAATTAGTGATATGGTTTAATCGTGTGTGAGGAGCAAGTTAAGAATAAAAAATGTCTGGGGTGGAAACACGGCAACACTCCCAGGCATTTTTTAATTTGTATGTAGAAATTATAGAAATTAACGCTTCCAAAATAATTTCATATTCTTACTTCCAGTTAAAGACACGAATATTGTTAAAGTTAATCACGTCAATTTCTACACTCTGAAGATAATTTGCTAACTTGAAGTCATCAGTTAGTACAAGATAATTCCCTTTAGATAATGTCAGGATTCCACTGTCAGTTAGTCCGAACTTGACAAATTTTTCAGTATTAACAGCATCTAAACTATTTACGTAGTATTCATCCAAAAGATCAACATTGTTAACAAATTGAGCAAATATTGCAAAGCACTGAGAACGTTCAGGTTCACCAAGTTGATTTGCAAGGCTATTAACTTCTGTCAGAATATTCGGAGTTGTTACAAGCTTTTGAAAGCGTGCAATAAATTCTAGCAGAAGCTCATAATCTTCTGGTATAAATTGCTGGGTTCGATTAAATTTAGTTATTCGTTCTTGATTGACACTCCCAACTAAAAAGAGAAGCAGGATATTTGTATCAATTAAAACCCCTTTTTGGCAATAACGACGAATCAGGGAAGCAATCAAATCTTTCATACTTCTCTAATTTTCATTGCCTCTACTTCGCCAGTTTGAGAATTTACTTTGAATAATTTATAAACTCGTTCAGATGTTCGAGAAGTAGTAAAAATATTGCTTAGACTTTTTTCAGGTTTATCAAAACCTAATGTAATGAGCCAGAAGCTTTGGTCTTCAGAAAGTTCTACTTCTTCAAGTCTTAAATCTGGTAACGAAGATCCCATTATATCTTGTAGGGATTTTAGGTATTCATACGCAGCATTCACTGCTGTTTTTACATCAATCATAATTTGACTTGCTCTGTTGTCTATAAGATTTTCTTCACCTTAGATGTGCATCTCCCTTTTCAAGCTCAAAAGGTAAGCATTGCTCACCCAAATAACCGTCTTCAGAGGAACTCAATACGCCGCTACAATAGTACCACTACAAGGATTATGCCCAAATTATTGATATTATGACCACTGCTACGACCGTAAAAACTGAGTATGAAGCGATTATTGGTTTAGAAACCCATTGTCAGCTGAGTACCAATACCAAGATTTTCTCTAATAGCTCTACGGCATTCGGCTCTGACCCCAATACTAACATTGACCCGGTTTGTATGGGTTTACCTGGGGTCTTACCTGTACTCAATCAAAAAGTATTAGAATACGCCGTCAAAGCTGGTTTGGCACTAAATTGTCAAATCGCTAAATATAGCAAATTTGACCGTAAGCAGTATTTTTATCCAGATTTACCGAAAAATTACCAAATTTCTCAATACGATTTACCGATCGCAGAACATGGTTGGTTAGAAATTGAGTTGGTAGATGCTGAGGGTAATCCGATTCGCAAACGCATTGGCATTACACGTCTGCACATGGAGGAAGATGCGGGAAAATTGGTACACGCTGGCAGCGTTGGCGAAGCCTCTCGGAACGAGACTCGCCTTTCTGGTTCTTCCTATTCTCTGGTAGACTACAATCGCGCAGGTATCCCATTAGTAGAAATTGTTTCTGAACCCGATCTGCGTTCTGGACTAGAAGCTGCTGAATATGCCGAAGAGTTGCGTCGGATTGTCCGGTATCTCGGCGTGAGTGACGGCAACATGGAACAAGGATCTCTGCGCTGCGATGTCAACATTTCCGTGCGTCCGGTGGGACGAAAGGAGTTTGGCACTAAGGTAGAAATTAAAAACATGAACTCCTTCAGCGCCATCCAACGGGCGATTGACTACGAAATTGAACGCCAAATTGCCGCTATCGAAGCAGGCGATCGCATTATCCAAGAAACTCGGCTGTGGCAAGAAGGCGCACAATGCACAAGTAGTATGCGAGTGAAAGAAGGTTCTAGCGATTACCGCTACTTCCCTGAACCAGATTTAGCACCAATTGAGGTGTCAAATGTACAATTAGAGAAGTGGCGTAGCGAACTACCAGAATTACCAGCCCAAAAACGCCATCATTATGAAAGTGAGTTGGGGCTTTCCCCTTACGATGCGCGAGTGTTGACAGAAGATCGTTCAATCGCCGAATATTTTGAAACTGCGATCGCATCTGGAGCAAATCCCAAAGCTGCTGCCAACTGGATTACTCAAGATATTGCAGCCCACCTCAATAAGCAAAAACTCACTATTACTCAAATCGCCCTAACTCCTACCAATTTAGCAGATATCATCACTCGCATTGAAACGGGCAAAATTAGCAATGCTCAAGCTAAACAAAAGTTGCCAGATTTGCTCAGTGGTATTTCTCCTGAGAAAGCCTTTGCAGGTCTTGAGTTAATCACCGATCCTAGTGTATTGGAACCCATTGTTGATGAAGTCATAGCCGCCAATCCCAAAGAACTAGAAAAGTATCGCAACGGTAACACTAACCTCAAAGGCTTCTTTGTCGGACAAGTTCTCAAAAAGACAGAAAAACGTGCCGATCCTAAGCTGACCAACGAATTGGTCGAGAAAAAACTGAACGCCTAGAGTGTCGATCAAGCTAGCTTTGCTGGGTGAGCAAGCAAAAGGTGCAGAGGGGCAGAGGAGCAGGGGAGCAGAGAGGCAGAGGGGAATAACCAATGCCCAATGCCCAATGCCCAATTCCCAATTCCCCAACTAAGTATTTTCCCGGTCTTGCTTCACGCAATCTTCATATAAAGACTGGTGACAACCCTCATACGTAAAATGATATGCTGTGGTAAGTAGATGCAC
>NZ_JADEXF010000978.1 GCF_015207245.1 Nostoc cf. edaphicum LEGE 07299 | reverse complement strand
GTACAACCGTGGCCGTGCTGAAAAAACTGGTAGAAGCTGGCAAAATCGATCCAGATGAAACTACCGTGATTTACATCACAGGCAATGGTTTGAAAACCCAAGAAGCAATCCAAGGCTACGTCGGTGAACCCTTGACTATTGATGCGAAACTCGATAGTTTTGAACGTGCGCTAGAGCGATCGCGTACTCTGGATCGCTTGGAATGGCAACAAGTCCTCGTTTAGTTAGGAGTTATGAGTTATGAGTTTTTTATTCATGACTCCTAACTCTTAATTGTATTCTTCACTTTTAACTCTTCACTTTGTACTTCTATGGCTGTAACAGTTTTAGTTCCTACAACTCTTCAGAGTTTTACTAATAATCAAGCTAGTCTAGAATCCAACGGTAGCACCATTGCTGAATTGTTGGACTGCTTAGAACAAAGCTTTCCTGGGATTAAATCCCGGTTGTGCGATGAAGAAGGTAAGCTACGTCGGTTTGTAAATTTTTACGTCGATAGCGAAGATATCCGCTATTTAGATGGTATAAACACGACTCTGAAAGATGGCGATGAAGTAAGTATTGTCCCCGCTGTCGCAGGTGGTTAATACAGAGAACACTAAATAAAGTAGAAGCTTGATTAGACAAAACTTTGAAAGACAGAAGACGGGCTAACCCCCGTCCTTTTTGTTGTTTATGCTATTTGGAGTCTTGTTCACTTTTGACGATTGTGAAAAAGGGATACTCTCAATTGAGGGGAGCATCCCAATTTTGCCAAAAGACACAGGACTGGTACAAAAACCCTGTACAAACCTCTTTCCTTTGTGTTCTTTGCGTCCAACTCTTACGAGACGCTGCGCGAATGCGGTTCGTTATTTCATTCTCCATCTAAGTCAACATACCGTATGAAAATAAACTTGCACATTATTAAAAACTAAAAGTACTCCGCAGAATGCCGACAGTAACTGAGTCACTATCTGGTGTATTACCAGGCTGTATAAGATGAATTATCCCTGGTGTAACACTGATATTATTTGTTAGCTGAAAACGATAAAATGCCTCAATTTGAGTGGTCGTACCTGGTTGTCCGCCTGCACGTCCTAAACCTGTATTGATAAAATCAGGGACATTATTTCCTACTGGTAAGTCGCTACTAGTGATTTTAGGAGGTTGACCGACATAAATTCCTCCTAAATTCCCTTTAGCAAATAAATCAGGGAAATTCATGAACACCATATAATTTGTCGTTTCTACACTTCCCGATTGCCCAGGAATATAAGATTTAGTATAACCACCCCACGCACCTGCGCTAATGCGGGGAGAAATTTGCCAAGTAAGAGTTGCACCCACGGCGTTAGTTTGTAGTGGTGCTGATTTTCCGGTAGTGGTGTTAACTGTAGTTAAGCATTCATCACCAACAAAGGTTAGCAAACAACCATCGGAAGCGTAATTGTTAACGTAATATACACTTAAATCTAGAGTATCGGTTGGTGTCAGCAGTAATTGCACGCCTGTTGTGGTGGTTCCATCAAATAAACCGCTACCTTTACCGGGATTTCCTGGTTGATAACTAGTGTAAATTGCCTGCAAACTAGCGCGTTTAGCAAATTGCCAATCAATAGCTATACCACCGTGACCATATCCCATATTTAAAATTGGGTTTCTTTGGGCAAAATAAGATAATGGCCCTGTTGCAGCACTTTCTACCCGATTGGGGCCTCGGAAAGCCGCTGGCATACTTACGCCTTCTGTTCCTACCATTACTGCTAATTTATTTGTCACCAGCCAATGAAAATTTAGGTCACTTACAATCAAGCTATCTGTAGGAAATTCGTAGCCAAGTAAAACATCGTTTCGGGAAACACTATTGGTAAATCTAGGTGTAGTTTTTCCGTTGCCATCTAAAAGACCTGTAAACAAGTAACTACTGGGAGTGATTTGACTAGTTAAATACAGTTGTGCCAAAGATATAACATTAATATTTGTCCCTGCATCATCTGTATCTTTTTGTCCATCTCTAGGATTAACATCACCACGATTGTTGGTTCGTCCTTGAATGCCAACTATCAGTAGTCCACTGAGTTTAGTTGTTGTTGAGAATTGGTTGGCTTCGATTTCAGCAGTTTTGGCTTCTAAATTATCGACACGACCCCGCAAAGTTGCTAATTCAGGAGCAAATTCTGACTGTAATTTTTGTAATATTGCTAAATCTTTGCGAGTGACTAAATCACTGGTGGCTGTAGTGATTAATTCGTTGACTCTATCTAAACAAGCGTTTACACCCGCAGCAAATTCATACCGAGTTAAGGCGCGATTACCGCGATAGCTGCTATCTGGATAGCCGGCTATACAACCATAACGTTCTACCAAAGACTGCAAGGCTTGGAATGCCCAATCATTGGGTTGTACGTCCTTGAGTTGAGATACAGATGTAACTTGGGACATCGGTTCTTCTGGAGAGAGGGAAGGGAATGAGGGAAGAATATTATCGTCCTTAACTCCTATCTCCTGAGTAGTTTCTGGATTGATGTACTCTTGTGCTAATGCTTTTTGTGCAATTCCATTTATTCCCGCAATTAGTAACGATGCGAGCATCCAGGTTTTGCGATGACTGCGGCTAATAAGTCTACCTTTCAATTTTTTACACTCTGCTCACATACTTAAGTGAAGAG
>NZ_JADEXF010000977.1 GCF_015207245.1 Nostoc cf. edaphicum LEGE 07299 | reverse complement strand
GTATATTAACAGCACAGATACAAATGAACTCTGCCAGCACCTATTCAAGGTTGGTTTATGGTAATAATTTTGAAGATTTATTGCTGATTTATTGCTTTTTACGTAATCATACCGTGGCAAGTTGAGGCATTAGAAAGTTCCCTGATAATTCTCTTAAAAAGAAGTTCAGTATTTATTTAATTTCAAGTATTTACTAAATAGTTTTTATACAGTTTAGAGAAATGGGTTCCCTAAGACTTGCGGTCATTAAGTTCGTTTCTAGCCAGTGAAGGATTGCCAAGAATCATCATTGCAGATACTTGGCCAATGTTAATGGACTACTCACCTATCAACTACGAACACAACGGCAAGGCATACTATGATTTACAAGATCAAACCCAAAATATTGGTATTAGCAATTGTTCAAGGGATTGCTTTTCAACCAAATAATGCTCCTGTACCATCTGGGTATATTAAAGATATCGGTCAAGGCTACAATGATACTAGAGGTTTTGGTTGGGTGCGTGAAGATAGCTTAGGCAATAGTACACCCACTCCCCTTGATATCCAACTCAATACACGCGATCGCAACCAAAGTAGCATCGATCGGCGACTAAATAGACTGATTCATCTGCAATATCCTCTTAGCAGTGCGGAACCAGGAGTCAAGATACCTGCTGCTTGGGAATATGCCCTATCTAATGGTTCCTACAATGTGACTGTTAGCGTCGGTGATGCTAGTAATACTGTAAATAGTAAGCACCAGCTCAATATAGAAGGGATGGCTGCTATTTCTGGCTTTGTACCAACGGCAACCAAAAAGTTTGCCGCAATTACCCGGATTGTTAATGTTGCCGATGGCAAGCTCACAATTGATGCTAAAGGTGGTAAGAATACCAAGCTCAACTATATTGCGATCGCACCAGGTAATCGACCCTCGATTAGAACGACCAATCCCAATGATGGTCAGACAAACGTGTCGCCAGATATCTCGATTACAGCAGACCTAAATCTCCCTAATAGTGGGATTGCGGTTAATACTATTTCTGCCTCAACCATCAAGCTGATCGATAGCACTACCAATACACAAGTCAATGCCAATTACAACACTTCCGGTGGTGGAGATGTGATTGTAGTGTCTCCGATAAATCGTCTCAAGAACAATACCAAATATTTGTTACAAATCACCGACGGGGTTCAAGATAGTAATGGTGCTGCATTCTTACCCTATAGCATCAGTTTCACAACAGGCACTTTTGTAGACACAGGAAGCAATATTACTTTCGAGCAAATCTCACTAGCGAATGTACCTCTAAAACCTTACACCACAGTATTGATTGGGCCTGACAATAAACTCTATGCTGCCACTTTACTAGGTGAGATTTTGCGTTTCCCGATCAATGCTGATGGTACTCTGGGTACACCACAAACGATTTCCTCATTGCAGACTGCAAATGGTGGTAATCGAACCATCGTTGGTATGCACTTTGATCCCTCATCAACAAATGCCAGCAACCTAATTCTCTGGGTAACAAATAACTACTACTGGAATGGAACTGTTGATGCGCCAGAGTGGACTGGTAAGATTACTCGTTTAAGCGGTACTAATCTAGAGACGGTAAAAGACTATGTGGTTGATTTACCGCGATCGAGCCGGGATCATCTAACCAATAGCATTGAGTTTAAGCCCAATGAGCCAAATGTGCTCTATGTGTTGCAGGGTAGTAATAGTAGTACGGGCGCACCAAACACTGCCTGGAGTAATCGTCCTGAGCAGTTGTTAACTGCTGCTGTATTACGAGTAGACCTGTCCAAAATCACCTTACCTCCTTTAAGCGTTAAGACGGAGGATGGAGGTACTTATAACCCCTCTAAAACGGGCGCACCTGTAACTATTTTTGCTAGTGGTATACGTAATGCCTACGATCTGGTTTGGCATACCAATGGTCAATTATATGTGCCAACGAATGGTTCAGCGGCTGGTGGCAATACGCCAAATACACCTATTCCCCTACCTCTTGCCTGTCAAAACCGGATTGATAAAGCTACTAATGGGGCTTATACAAGTCCATCTGTGCTTGCTCTTAGAAGTCTAGGCACGCAGCGAGACTTTCTGTTTCGGGTTGTTAGAAATGGTTATTATGGTCATCCCAATCCGAAGCGTTGTGAGTGGGTGTTGAGTGGAGGAAATCCTACAACTGGTACAGATCCAGTTCAGATAAGTGAATATCCCGTTGGTACTCTACCTGACCGGAATTGGAAGGGTATTGCCTTCGATTTTGGAGAGCATTTTTCACCTAATGGCATTATTGAATATCGTAGTAATGTTTTAGGTGGTCAGCTGCAAGGCAAACTGCTGGTGACACGCTTCAGTTCAGGGAAAGACATCATTGTGTTAACACCAGGTGGCGCAAAGTTGGATATTATAAATTCCCAAACAGGTATTAGTGGTTTCACTGGTTTTAACCCAAGTCCATTGGATTTGGTTGAGAATCCCACGAATGGAAATCTCTACGTGGCGCAACTCAGTCAAGAGACGAGCATGGGCAAAATTACACTTCTGCGTCCACTTAATTAATAGACCTCTTGCATAAATCAAAAATAAGAAAGAACCCCACCCCGCCAAAGCTACGCTTTGTCTCCCCTCCCCGCAAGCGGGGAGGGGTTGGGGGT
>NZ_JADEXF010000976.1 GCF_015207245.1 Nostoc cf. edaphicum LEGE 07299 | reverse complement strand
GGCAAATATTTATAACTATCGCATTACAGTTAGCAACAGTTGCTTCTGTATACCAGATGCTAGAGGGCCAGTAGTTATTCGAGTACGTAATGGTCAACCAACTTCTATCACTTCTGTAGCTAGAGGTCAACCAGTTAATCCGCAATTCTTTCAAAAATACGACACAGTTCCTGAACTCTTTAATGTGATTCAAGATGCTATCAACCGTAAGGCATCCAACCTGGATGTAGAATATAATGCTCAACTCGGCTATCCAACTAAAATTAATATAGATTACGATAGTCGAATAGCTGATGAAGAAATATTTTTGACAATTGAGAATTTTCAGGAACTTAAAAATAGACGCTAAACTGATTACTGACGCTCAATATCTACCAAAAAGAGGGGTAAATTAGCAACTATAAAATGAAATTTAATACCTCACTTTCCCCCACAAAGCTAATAGTGATCCAATACGTTTTAGTTAAGGGTTATTGATGTAGATAATTGGTCTTTCAAGATATGATAAATCGCGTCTCTACATCTGGGTTTTGTTGCTCATTTTAAACTGTATTGGATCGCCATTAGCTTTTTATAAAAATTAACACTTTGATTAAGTTATGTTGATTTTGTGCGAGTAATTCTCAATTATTCAATGAATTAGTTGTGTTTGAGGGCTTGACTAAAAACAGTCACTTCTGATAGGCTAAAATTACTCGATAAGATTAGGTCTTTTTGTGACTTTATTCGCTAGTTGCGCTCAAAGTAACTTTACTAATAGCACACTAGAATTTAACTTTTTACAGATGGCTTAAAGCTGTACACCCATTTGTGAAAATCATCATTAGGACTCATTTGCCGCTCTTGCGTCTGCCCATTAGATGCCACAGTGTTAATGTCGTAGTAACGCATCTCACTCAAGGCACTACGAGCTTGAATGAGTTTTGTCCGCTCGATGCGACACTGTTGGTAGCTAGTCAAAGCTTCTTGGAGATTAGCTGAATCAGAAAAACACTCTCGCAGTTGGTATGCATCTTCAAAAGTGGTATTGGCTCCTTGTCCCATTGCAGGTGCCATTGGATGAGCCGCATCGCCTAAGAGAGTGACTCTGCCTTGACTCCATTGAGTTAACGGTGGGCGATCGCAAATTGGGCCTTCCCAAATTTCCTCGGCTGGTGTCGCTTCTACCACCACCCGAAAGGATTCATCCCAGTCAGCTAATTCATGGAGAATACGAGATTTCACTTCATCAGCGCTGTGTGAAAGGGAGTACTCAGGCGAGAACTTCCGACTAATCCAACTGGTATAGCCGCCGCCTACATTCAGAAGGTACATAAACTGTTGATTGCCTTTGGCAAAAACTAGTTCATAGTCATTAAATAGCTCGTGGCGATACTTAATGACGGCACGCCAACACATACTACCGATATAATTAGGCTTACCCTCGCCAAATAAAGTTTCTCTGATGACGGAGTTAACGCCATCAGCCCCAATCAGTAAATCTGCATCTACCGATTTTTCACCATCAAAATGAATTTCCACACCCTTTGCATCTTGCTGAAAGCCGATGCAGCGATGATTGAGGTGAATGATATCAGACGGCAATCTTGATGCTAAGACTTGCTGTAGACGATACCACCAAATAGTTAATAACGGTTGTCCGTATTGTTCTAGATATTTAGTTGCGTTAGTTCGAATTGTTTCTCCCTGAATACTCTTTAAAACCGTGTGGTGAACCTCGCATCCTGAACTTTTGAGGGTTTCGACAATTCCCGGTGCGATCGCATCTAGAGAATGCAAGCCATTAGGAGCTAGCCCTAGTCCAGTTCCCGCCGGACGAAATTCTTGGGCTTTTTCGTATACTTGCACCTCTATCCCTTGGCTTCTTAGTGCGATCGCAGCAGCCAAACCGCCTGGACCAGCACCGACAATCGCAACTTTTTCTACTATGGGTTGAGAGAATTTCTGAGTGAAATTTGTGTTCATATTATTAAGTCAGAATTCAGAATATTCCCATGAATATATACACTTCTTCCATGTCTGAAGGCAACTTTATCTTTCAGCTAGATCCACAGTCATTACTTTGACTCCTAAGTAGTTTTTTAGTCAATCTTCCTTAAGAATCAATCCTGAATTCGTATTCTAATGGATTATCATCAATTTTGCGGTTGCTGGTAGTAACTAAAACTGCACACTTCAGCATTTTTTACTAATCCGACAAACGCAAATAAATACCATTACGTCGATTTGAGCGATAAATTCATTAAATTTGATTTTTAATTTTCATAAACTTCCTGTAAGCTCACTAAGCTAACTGTATCATTTTCATATTCAAAAAAAATTGTGAAAAAGAGTTTGTATGAAATTTCAGGCAGCTTTTATATGTATTGGTTTAAGTAAGTTCATTGCCGCTTATTGTAAATTCTCCACAAGTCCTTGCTTGAGAGGTTAGCTCTTTATGCCTTTTGCCATCCGTTCTTGCCGTTACCTTCTCGGATTCTAAATATCAGGAAGTAAAGCTAGAACAACCGCAGACTTTTTATCGCTAGTATAGTAAATAATCTAATTATTATCTACATGAGATATGAAAGAAAATTCCTTAGCTTCAAGAACTTCAGACTCACTTACTCAGGAAGTGAAAATATTCGGTTCAGAGGAAGTAGAATTATCACTGAATATTAAT
>NZ_JADEXF010000975.1 GCF_015207245.1 Nostoc cf. edaphicum LEGE 07299 | reverse complement strand
GTGTAGTAATTGTGGGTACTGATGAAAAAGATATTGAATGGATTAAACAATATCCGATTCCAGATGAGAAGATTGCAGAGTTACTCAGCAAACTGGAAACTTATAAACCGTTAGCTATTGGGCTGGATATCTTCAAAAATGTTCCTGTTGAACCTGGTGGTAAAGAACTTGCGCAGGTGTTGCAGCAGAATAATAATATTATCGGGATTCAAAAAATATTACCACCCGGAGAAACTTCTCCACCCCAGAATTTGCCACCTGAACGAGTTGGTTTTGTCGATTTACCTATTGATAATGATAGCAAAAATCGACGCTATTTGTTATTTACAGCCAACCCTAATAATCCTAACAATATCAACGAAGATAAATATTCTTTAGCGATGCGGTTAGTTATTAAGTACTTCCAAGCGAAAGGAATTGAATTGGAAACAGGAAAAAATGACCCGAATACAATGAGATTTCGGGGGATTGAATTACCCCGAATCACCCGTAATTTTGGCGGATACGTTAATGTTGATGATGGCGGATTGTCAATTTTAATGAATTTTCGCAATACTTCCAAGCCTTTTCATGTTGTCTCGCTACGCGACATTTTAAATGGAAAAGTAGATGCAGAATTATTGCGCGATCGCATTGTATTAGTTGGCAACCGCAACACGAGTACTGGTGATATTTTTTATACATCTGCATTAAGAAACTTAGAATTAAACGGTCAAATTTATGGCATTGACTATCACGCTCATGCGATCGGTCAAATTCTTAGTAATGTAATCGACAATCGCCCACTGTTGCATAGTTGGGGAGATATAGAAGAGTACGCATGGATCTTTGTTTGGGGTTTTCTGGCGATCGCTATCGGACGGCTTACTCAATCTTTTTGGACAAATATACTTAGTCTTAGTGTAGCGGCATTTGGTCTGTTTAGTTGCGGGTATGTGATGCTGTGGATGTGGGGTATATGGATTCCTGTAGCACCTGGTTTGCTAATCTTAGCTGTAAATGGGCTTGGCTGGAGTGCGTTTTACCAGTATGATAAATTCTTGCGATCGCAAATTAAGGAACGTCAAAACACAATTCAACACACATTTACCGTAATTCATAATGGCCCTTTGCAAACTCTTGCTTATGGATTAAAGCATCTGCGTGCTAAAGATATCCCTTACGAAGAACTGGTTGGGCAATTTGAAAAACTCGATCGAGAAATTCGAGAACTTGGTGACTTTCTCAAACTCGAAGCATTAACCACGGAAGAGAGTTTGCGTTTAGGTAGCGGATTAATACTCGAATTGAAACGACCTTTGCACGATTTATTATATGAAGTTTATTCAAGTACATTAGAACGTAAAGATTTTGAACATTTTAAAACATTAAAAGTTAAAATTCGCAATTTTGAACCGATTGATGATAAATATTTAACTACAGAACACAAACGCGGAATATGTCTGTTTTTAGAAGAAGCTCTATGTAATGTTGGTAAACACGCCCAAGGAGTTAAGCGAGTTCAAGCATCGGGTGTTTATAGTGCAAATAAATACAATTTATCTGTGAAAGATAACGGTTCAGGTATTAAATCAAAACTAGAGAATAAAGGCACAAAATATTTTAAAATGCTTGCTAAACAATTAGGAGGAGAGTTTCGCCGTGAATCGCTTTCTCCACGTGGGACTATATGTGAACTTCGTTGGAAACCTACAAAGGAATTTTAAGAAAGAATAAAGGCATTAGCCGCCAGAATTCTCAATTCTTAAAAAGTTTTAGATAACCATACAATCAGCAGCATTTACCATGAGTCATCAACATTTCGTATTTTGGGAAAATAAGCGCAGACTTACAAGCTTGGTTATAGGAGTAGTTTTTCTTATGACCGCAGTCCCGGCATTTGCTCAGTTTAAACCACGCGATCGCAAACCAGCCAGCGGAAATACCCGTGCAGGTGGTTCACGTGGATGTTCAACTAGCGGTATCCCGCTGATGCAGCTTGCACCTCAGACATTTATCGGTAAAACCACTTCCACACGTCCAATGTTAGCTTGGTATATGTCAAGTTCTCAAAATGCGCGATTCCAACTGTATGAATTTGATTCACCCAACACCGTTAAAAAAATTGGGCAAGTTAAAGAAATACCCACAACAGTCGGGATTAACAAACTAAAACTTCCCCTCGATTACCCCGAACTCACAGTTGGTAAAACATATTTATGGCAAATTGCAATTGACTGCAAAAACGACACGATTATTAGACGTGCAGAATTTACCGTTATCAATCCTCAATCACTTGCTAAAAATCGATTTACGAGGATTCCAGAAAGCATAAATTATTATTCTGAAAATGAACTGTGGTATGAAGCCCTGGAAGAAGCATTAAAAGCAACTGGTAATGGTAAACTGGGGCAAACTGGGGCAACTTTAGTTAAAGAACTGGCACAGTCCGAAATACTGATCGGTGATGACGTAGATCAAAAAAATATTCAGCGACGAATTGAATACCTCCAGAAAATTGGCAGCGAAAGAATATAGCAGTTTTCATTTTGATGCAACACACTCTGACCTCACTCCAAACCCTGAATTTACCCCCCTTAATCCCCCCTTATAAAGGGGGGAAACAAGAAATCTAGTTCCCTCCCCAATACATACGGGGAGGGTTAGGGTTGTCTCTGATACACAT
>NZ_JADEXF010000011.1 GCF_015207245.1 Nostoc cf. edaphicum LEGE 07299 | reverse complement strand
CCCAATGCCCCATGCCCAATGCCCAATGCCCAAAGTATCAGAAATATCATTCCGATATAACTTAAGCGTTCAGCATGACCCAATTATCTGCTTGATTTATCACCAGAAACTCAGGAGATCCCGCTTGTCCATCGACAAGCGGGAGTGGGATGATGAGGATACTGTGGGGAATCTAAAATAACCCCAGCAAAAGAAGCTACGAAGAGTGCTAACCCGTCGTTAAAAACAAGAGATTATGACTGTTGCAACCCAATCCGCCAAAGAACTGTCCCTCGAAGAACTTTGTATTAACTCGATCCGCTTCTTGGCTGTTGATGCCGTAGAAAAAGCAAAATCGGGACACCCAGGACTACCAATGGGCGCGGCTCCGATGGCTTTTGTCCTCTGGGATCGCTTTATGAAGTTTAATCCCAAGAATCCCAAATGGTTTAACCGCGATCGCTTTGTCTTATCTGCCGGTCATGGCTCGATGTTGCAGTACGCCCTGCTTTACTTGATGGGCTACGACAGTGTAAGCATTGAAGATATCAAGCAATTCCGTCAGTGGGAATCCAAAACCCCTGGACACCCCGAAAACTTCATGACTCCAGGCGTAGAAGTCACAACTGGCCCCTTGGGTCAAGGAATTGCTAATGGAGTTGGTTTAGCGATCGCCGAAGCACACCTTGCCGCTAAATATAATAAACCCGACACCAAGATTGTTGACCATTACACCTACGTAATTTTAGGTGACGGTTGCAACATGGAAGGGATTTCTGGTGAAGCTTGTTCTTTCGCAGGACACTTGGGATTAGGTAAACTCATCGCTTTGTACGACGACAACCACATTTCCATCGACGGTTCCACAGATGTGGCATTCACCGAAGATGTTTCCAAGCGCTTTGAAGCTTACGGTTGGCACGTTCTGCACGTTAAAGATGGCAATACCGATTTAGAAGCGATCGCCAAAGCAATTGAAGAAGCTAAAGCTGTCACCGATAAACCATCAATGATTAAGGTGACAACCACCATCGGTTACGGTTCCCCCAACAAGCAAAACACTGCTGGTATTCACGGTGCTGCTTTGGGTGGAGACGAAATAGCCTTGACTCGGAAAAATTTGGGTTGGGAATACGAGCCTTTTGATGTTCCACAAGAAGCCCTCAACCACACACGCAAAGCAGTTGAGCGCGGTGCAGGCTACGAAGACGAATGGAACAAAATCTTTGCCGACTACAAAGCTAAGTATGCCCAAGAAGCGGCTGAATTTGAACGCTACCTAAGCGGCAAACTCCCCGACGGTTGGGATAAGGTACTACCTACCTACACCCCAGAAGACAAAGGACTACCCACCCGTAAGCACTCAGAAACCTGCCTCAACAAACTAGCGGCAGTTTTACCTGAATTGATTGGTGGTTCGGCTGACTTAACTCACTCCAACTTGACCGAAATCAAAGGTAAGGGCGACTTCCAAAAAGGGCACTACGAAAACCCTAACATCCACTTTGGTGTGCGGGAACATGCTATGGGCGCAATCTGTAATGGTATAGCGCTGCACACTTCCGGATTAATCCCCTACGGTGCTACCTTCTTGATCTTCACAGACTATATGCGTGCTGCCATCCGCTTATCCGCCCTTTCTCAAGCTGGCGTGATTTGGGTGATGACCCACGATTCCATTGGACAAGGTGAAGATGGCCCAACACACCAACCCATTGAAACTTTAGCTTCCTTGCGAGCTATTCCTAATTTATTAGTGTTTCGTCCCGCAGACGGTAACGAAACCTCTGGCGCTTATAAAATAGCGATCGAGAAAGCGAAGGAAAACGCTCCCTCTCTGTTGGCGTTCACCCGTCAAAACGTTCCTAACTTGGCAGGTACATCAATTGAGGGCGTAGCCAAGGGTGGATACACCGTGGTGGATAGCGAAGGTACACCTGAAATTATCCTGATTGGTACTGGTTCAGAATTGAGCCTTGCCGTCGGCGCAGCTGAAAAACTTAAGGCCGAAGGTAAGAAAGTTCGTGTTGTCTCGCTACCTTCATGGGAACTCTTTGAAGCACAGGATGCGGCTTATAAAGAGTCAATTTTGCCGAAAGCTGTCACCAAGCGTTTGTCTGTAGAAGCTGCCGCTAGTTTCGGTTGGCACAAATATGTGGGTACTGAAGGTGATTGCGTTAGTATCGATCGCTTTGGTGCTTCGGCTCCAGGCGGTGTTTGTTTAGAGAAGTTTGGTTTTAGCGTTGATAATGTGTTAGCTAAGGCTAAACAGTTGTTGGGTTAATAGCAACAGAATATTCTCAAAATTTTGTGAGGTGGGCTGAAAGGCCCGCCTTTTTTTGCATAGAGAAGGGCTGAGGAGATTGTTTATAATTAAGATAATTATTTTATGAATGGAGGGAATTATGCGAGAAGTTGCTAATTATCATCAAGAACTGAGTAATCGCATATCACTAATTGTTGAAAAGCTAATAAAAGGTAATAGTTTATATCAAGTTAAGTTAAATAAACAAGAAATGATAGAAATGTTGGTAGAACTATTTGGGCAGCTTTCATCAGAAGATATGAGAGCTATTAACGAGCATGATCTGACACGTAGAATTGATAAGGTTCTTGTTTTAGAAGCGGTTTCTGGTACGTTAAATGATTTGACCCCAGAGCAAATCAAAATGTACGATGAAGCAGTCAAGCGAAAATAGATAAAGTGACTTATTTATTAGATACAAATATTGTTAGTTACATTTTGAGGAGAAATGCAACTGTTAGCAGGAAACTACGGGATGCTAATCGTTCGGGACAAGAAGTTTTTATCAGTTGTATAACTTATTATGAGGTTAAAAGAGGACTCTTGTATGCAAATGCTACAAGGCAGCTAGGGGATTTTAATCAGTTTTTTAGAAAATATGAAGTTTTATTCCTGGATGATATAGAAATTATTGAGAGAGCATGTGAAATCTATGTGGATTTACAACGTAGAGGTTGGAAGATACAAGAACAAGATATATTGATAGCGGCTACAGCGATCGCACGCGGATTAACTCTGGTTTCTAATGACTCTGACTTGCTGCGAGTTGAAGGACTAAGCTTGGATAATTGGCTATCAACAGATTCTTAGAAATAAGAGCTTTGGCAAATAGATTTTAAGCTAACTATTAATGATTATTTACTGAACTATATGACTTATTTTGACAGTGCATACACTCTAGAAGAACTTGAAAAATTTATTAATTATCAACCTAGATTAACAAAACTT
Organism: Nostoc cf. edaphicum LEGE 07299; assembly: GCF_015207245.1. GTDB lineage: Bacteria > Cyanobacteriota > Cyanobacteriia > Cyanobacteriales > Nostocaceae > Nostoc > Nostoc edaphicum_B. Next base: position 10,234 of record NZ_JADEXF010000011.1, on the reverse strand, counting down.
CATATTTACGATTGCCGCGATGTGGAATATTTACCTGATAGCATTGGCAATTTCACAAGTCTAAGGGAACTAGAGATTTGTGATTGTTATTCGCTCAAAGAAATACCAGACAGCATAGGAAAGTTGACAAATCTTGAGAAACTACGAATACGAGGTTGTTAGGGAGCATCCACTTCTGGCGGATCGCCCTGCGCTAAGGCGCACGCTACGCGAACAGACTAGAAGTCTGGGGCTATACAAACTAAACCCGCCTGCGCGGGTTTCAGAGAGTCCGCGTAGGCGGACTTCGTTTGTGTAGCCGCGATTTCCAATCGCCCGGTGTTTCTTCCAAAAGTGGATGCTCCCGAATGCGAGTAGGTAAGTGCAGAGAATGCGGCAAGATTACTGAAACTAATACAGCGAGTCCGATAGCAATGATTAATCGGGGTCGAGAGTCAAAGTTTTTAAATAAATTAAGTTTCACAAAGTATTGCGATCGCAGAGTTTAACTAATTCGTAATTCATAATTTTCGGTGAAAAACTATACCACATTACACAATCGCCATTTTAGATTTTACTAGGGTCTGAATCCACATAAATAGATGAACAAAAATATTTACAACCATTGCAAACTCAGTGAATCAATCCAATCTTTTGCGAATGTTTCACTCGTAATGACATTGTGTAATTAATTTTGTCCAACTACTTCTTTATCTTCCTAGTCTTTAATTTCCAGCCCTGAGTTCAATTAAAAATTATTTGAACTTGGCTCTAATCGTCTCTATTCGTTTACGATTAACACCCAAATCGCTTTGACCTAAACGTGAAGCTGAACGCACATGGATAACATTGGCAGTCCGGTCTAGATAGAATTCTACATCATCCACAAATCCCAGTAAAGCACTTTTAAATTCTGCATATAAATAATCTTTATTTTCGGTAATGATTTTGGTTCTTGGTAAAGACTCAATAATCTGTTTGAGATTAGTAATCGCTTCTTCTAGAGTAGATGTAAAAGTTAGTGGTGCAATTTGGTGAGATGCATCTGTACTCTGACTAGAAACGCAATTGGGGGAATTAGGGCAGGGTGCTAATTTACCGTTGCTAATACCTAAATTATTTGGTCGTTTGCCAGCAAAAACCATAATTATGTCTCCAGGTGAGTGAATAAATATACTCTCACACATTTGTTGGAATCACTGTAATATTTTGCTGTAATCGCATCTTCTGGCAAATGACAGATTCACTAAAACATCGGCGATGCGATCGCTCTTTATGACTCAATACGCTTGAGTTAGTGCCAAAAAGCTTAAGTTGTGTAGGTTGGGTTGAGGAACGAAACCCAACATTTTCATAGCTTTGTTGGGTTGCGCTTTGCTTCACCCAACCTACACTTTTTTCTTAACCCAACCGTATTGCTTTATGACTCATATTTGACTTTTTTATAAAAAAGCCTGTATTCATTGTTCAATAAAGCTTACAGGCTATATTACACCTATACCAAGTTACTTCAGACTAGGCGATACTCAAATTAACTCGGACAATCAAATCGTTGTAATCTCGATCGCCGCCATTAGCCAAATCCTCAAAGCCAAAAGCGTTATTCCCTAACAGACGAATATGATCTGCTTGGTCAGTGTTAGCGCCCAAGAAGGAAAAGTAAACCGCCGGATCGTTATTGGGATTGCTATCAAGAATTGCATCAGCCCCAGCATTAACAATGATAAATGGTACGAAAATAGCACCAGGTTGGAAAGTGCCTGTAAAACTTGCTGTACCTTCGTTAGCCACACTCAAATCAATACCAGCGACACGGTTACTAATAGCAGCTTGAGTATAACTTGCCTGTCCAACCAGCACATCTGCTGTACCATCGCCATTGGTATCGATACCACCATTCTCATCAGTTATCTGATAAAAGCCGACAAAGTTATTAAAAGCTGCTTCTCTATGAACTACAAATTCGGCTTTCACTAATTGTTTCACATCCCGTAAATCAATTAGTTCGGGTTCATATTTTCCTTGAAGACCAGTACCTACAGGTAGGTCTTGGTCTGTTGCTGCAATGTTGACAACCAAATTCTGAAAATTGAGAGAGAACCCTGTATCGTCCACATTCGTATCCGAGGAAAAAAGCACCTGAGAAAACGGGGTTTGTCCAGATAGCACCGCCTGAGTAGTGCTGCTACGGATTAAATAAAATCTTAGGTTGCTCTCAGAGTTGAATTCCAGTAACCTGCTTAGGTCAGTGGGATTAAAACCATTGGGTAGTTTGGCAAGAGATGAAAGAAGCAGTGTTGCCCGTTGGAGAGCTAGTTCGGTGTAATTTGCAGCACCAGGAGCTACGCCATTAACCTTACCTTCTGCATCGTCAACGACAAATACACCCAGTTCATTGACTTCTTCAGAGGTGTTGCTTTTAATCTTGACTGAGAGTTTGGCTTTTTCACCATTAACTTGATTTTTGATCGTAAAGATATCACCTGTAATTCTTGTGAGTAGGCTGATTGATTCAGTCTCAACAGTAATTCCTTGAGCAACGGTGAGTGCAAACACATCACTGACTTCAGCCCCAACCGAATCTTTGGCGGTAACTTTGATGTTCAAGCTACCCAAGTTATTATTTGTAGGAACGCCGCTGAAAGTAAGCTTATTAGGATTGAAGCTTAACCAACTGGGTAGTGGGCCGCCGTTGTCTAAGGTAGCAGTGTAGGTTAGGGTATCTTCAATATCTACATCGCTAAAGGTGTTTTCAGGGATGGTGAAGTTAAAGGTAGTTTCTGCCGTAACTTTTTGGTCAGCGATCGCTCGATCTACAATTGGTGGATTGTTAGCTTTAGCAATTGTGAGTGCAAATACATCACTAACTTCAGCAAGAGCCGGATCTGTGGCGGTGACTTTAATATTCAAGCTACCCACATGATCATTCGTAGGAGTGCCGCTGAAGGTAAGCTCATTAGCATTGAAGCTTAACCAACTTGGTAGTGGGTCGCCGTTGTCTAAGGTAGCAGTGTAGGTTAGGGTATCTTCAAGATCCACATCGCTAAAAGTGTTTTCAGGAATGGTGAAGTTGAAGGTAGTTTTTGCTGTAGCTTTTTGGTCAGCGATCGCCCGATCTACAAGTGGTGTGCTATTGAACTTAGCAACTGTCAATACAAACACATCACTGACTTCATCCCCAGAAATATCTTTAACAGTGACTTTGATATTCTGATTACCCAAATTCTCCATCGTCGGAGTACCACTAAAATTCTGGGTAGCAGAATTAAAAGTTAGCCAACTGGGCAGTGGCTCGCCGTTTTCGAGAGTAGCAGTGTAGGTGAGGCTATCGCCAGCATCGATATCAATGAAAGAATTTTCTGGGATAGTGAAATTAAACTGCGTATTTATCACTACCTTTCGATTAGCGATCGCCTCAACTAACTCTGGTGCATCGTTAACGTTCTTAACAGTGAGTGCAAAATCATCGCTGACTTCAACTCCAAAAATATCCCTAGCAGTAACTTTAATGTTGAAGTTACTCACATCAGCATTTAACGGAGTACCATTAAAGGTTTTGGTAGCAGCATTAAAACTCAACCAACTAGGGAGTGGATCGCCGTTTTCGAGAGTGGCAGTGTACGTGAGAGTGTCGCCAGCATCGACATCAATGAAGGTATCTTCTGAGAAAGTGAAATTGAAAACCGTGTCTTCTGTTGCTTCTTGGTTTGCAATTTCGTTCACTACCTCTGGCGCATCATTAGCGTTCTTAACAGTGAGTACAAACACATCACTGACTTCAGCAAGAGAAGTATCTGTAGCAGTAACTTTAATATTCAGACTACCCACGTCTGCATTTAAGGGAGTGCCACTGAAGGTTTTAGTATTAGCATTAAAGCTCAACCAACTCGGCAGAGCATTGCCGTTTTCCAAGGTTGCAGTGTAGGTGAGATTATCTCCAGCATCGATATCAATGAAGGCGTCTTCTGAGAAAGTGAAATTGAAAACCGCGTCTTCTGTTGTTTCTGGATCTGCAATTTCATTTCCCACCTCTGGCGGATCGTTAGTGTTATTAACGGTGAGTACAAAAACATCACTGACTTGAGCAAGAGCTGGATCTGTGGCGATAACTTTAATGTTGAGGCTACCCACGTTTGCATTCAAGGGAGTGCCACTGAAGGTTTTGGTTGCAGCATTGAAGCTTAACCAACTGGGGAGTGGATCGCCGTTTTCGACGAGAGTAGCAGTGTATGTGAGACTATCGCCATCGATATCAATGAAAGTATTGTCTGGGATAGTGAAGTTGAAAAGTGTGTCTTCTGTTGCTTGTTTATCTGCGATCGCCTGAAATAGCTCTGGCGGATCGTTGGTGTTGTTAACGGTGAGTACAAAAACATCATTTGCTTGGGCGCCAGCAGTATCTTTAGCAGTAACTTTAATGTTGAGGCTACCCACGTTTGCATTTAAGGGATTGCCACTGAAGGTTTTGGTCGCAGCATTAAAACTCAACCAACTGGGGAGTGGATCGTCGTTTTCGAGAGTGGCAGTGTAGGTGAGAGTGTCGCCAGCATCAACATCCTTAAAGGTGTTGTCTGAGATAATGAAGGTGAAAACTGTGTCTTCTGTTGCTTGTTTATCTGCGATCGCCTGAAATACCTCTGGCGCATCGTTGACGTTCTTAACGGTGAGTACAAAAATATCACTGATTTGAGCAAGATAAGTATCCGTAGCAGTAACTTTAATGTTGAGGCTACCTACATTCTCATTTAAGGGAGTACCACTGAATGTTTGAGTAGTATCATTGAAGCTTAACCAACTCGGTAGAGAGTCACCGTTTTCGAGAGTCGCAGTGTAGGTGAGAGTGTCTCCAGGATCTGGATCTTGGAAGCTATCTGAGATTGTGAAGTTGAAATTTATGTCTTCTGGAATCTCTTTGTCTGCGATTTCCTTCACTAGCACTGGATTTTGGTTAACCCTGTAGCGTGCCACAGCAAAGTTATTGGCGCTTACTCCCGCGACTATTATCGTACCATCGTGTTGGGTAAGAGCATAAGCATTATCAATAGTATTTATGCCGATATCAGTAGTGATAATGCCAGCAGTACCAAAGCTGGTGTCGAGACTACCATTGCTGTTGTAACGTAAAACAGCAAAGTTATTTTTACTCGAACCCGCCACAATAATTTTGCCATTAGCTTGCACGCTAACGCTGTAGGCTATGTCAGTACCGCCCAAATTAGTGATGACCTTGCCAGCAGTACCAAAGCTGGTGTCGAGACTACCATTGCTGTCGTAACGTACCACAGCAAAGTTATTATTACTCACTCCTACTAACAGAATCTTGCCATCGTCTTGCACGCTAACGCTGTAGGCTATGTCAGTACTGCCCAAGTTATTAATAACCGTGCCAGCAGTACCAAAGCTGGTGTCGAGACTACCATTGCTGTTGTAACGTACCACAGCAAAGTTATTATTACTCACTCCCGCTACCAGAATCTTGCTATCGTCTTGCAGGGCAATGCTTCTAGCAATGTCGGTACTGCCCAAGTTAGTAATGACCTTGCCAGCAGTACCAAAGCTGGTGTCGAGACTACCATTGCTGTTGTAACGTAAAACAGCAAAGTTACTATTACTCACTCCCGCTAACAGAATCTTGCCATCGTCTTGCAGGGCAACGCTGTAGGCTATGTCACTACTGCCCAAGTTATTAATAACCTTGCCAGCAGTACCAAAGCTGGTATCGAGACTACCATTGCTGTTGTAACGTACCACAGCAAAGTTACTACTACTCACTCCCCCTACCAGAATCTTGCCATCGTCTTGCAGGGCAATGCTGTAGGCTATGTCAGTACTACCCAAGTTAGTAGTGACCTTGCCAGCAGTACCAAAGCTGGTGTCGAGACTACCATTGCTGTCGTAACGTACTACAGCAAAGTTATTATTACTCACTCCCCCTACCAGAATCTTGCCATCGTCTTGCAGGGTAATGCTGTAGGCTATGTCAGTGGTATTAGTACCAATATCAGTAGTGACTTTGCCATCACTATCAAAGCTGTCATCAAGAACTACAGGTAGAATTGAAGCGTAGGCTGTTATTACTTCTTGCCCAAACGCTAAACGAGGAACAATAGGTGCTGTAGAAACCTCCAGTTCCCAGTCACCACCTAATGCAGCACTCCCTGTCAAGTCATCAGAGGCAGCTACTACTGCACCTGTCAATTCGCTCAGACAGCGTATAAACAAGACACCTGGCTCGTTTTGAGCGACTTTGCAACCATACAGCAGTAGTTGTGCATCTTCACCCAAAGCATTTGCCCAACCCATAAGTTTGGCTGCGTAATGATTGAGTGTTTCGTTGTTGAGTTGACTGTTTCCCAAATAGATGCACCCAGGTGCGCCGTGGGAAACAATGTGCAGACTATTGACTCCCTGATGAGACTCCAGCACTTGACTAATTTGCTCAATGCCATCTTGGTTGGCATCTAAAACTACAACTGAGGTATCTGGTAATACACCCATTACCAAACTTTGGTAGTCATCAACCTGTGGGTCAATAAAAACTAGACGAGTAGGATACAAGTCTAAAGTTGGTTTAATATTAATGCTGTTAGATATTTTGTGTATAGTAAAGTTTTTATTGCTACTATGCTTTATCATAATTGTCCAAGAGTAAATCCCTGATATTCAGCAAAAATGAAACTTTTTGCAGATCATTTCTTGTAGTTGCTTTCACTTTCAATGTAGGAATAAAATAAATCCTTTCCCTCGGTAAATCCACCAGTTTAATTAATGAAGATTTAGAAATTTTGGGCATAGAAAGTAGCTGAAACTTTTGATCAAAAAACTCAGTACATATTTACATCCCGACGTTGCATATTTGCGGGATGATTTAGCAACGTCCAAATTGTCCCCCAGTTTCCCCTGCTTGCCTCAATTCATACCACTGTTCTGCAATGCCCTATTCCCAGATTTCTTGTTCCCTCCCTACACAAGTAAGTTCAGGAATCAAATCGGATTCCTATATGATCCGGTAAGTATCGTCTAAATGAAGAGAGATTTATGACGCAAACAATTTCAATTAACGACTCCGGGCGCTTGCAACTCACACCGCTAGAAATCCCATCTCGTCTGCTGTTAGGGCCAGGGCCATCTAATGCCCATCCCACAGTTCTCCAAGCGATGAATACTTCACCCGTTGGGCATCTTGACCCAACTTTTCTCGCACTCATGGATGAAATTCAGTCATTGCTACGCTATGTATGGCAAACAGAAAACTCACTTACCATTGCAGTCAGCGGTACGGGAACGGCCGCAATGGAAGCAACCATCGCCAATGCTGTAGAACCCGGTGATGTAGTTTTAATTGGTGTAGCTGGTTACTTTGGTAATCGCCTCGTGGATATGGCTGGACGTTATGGCGCTGATGTGCGAACCATTACCAAACCTTGGGGACAAGTTTTCAACTTGGATGAACTCCAAACTGCCTTAAAAACTCATCGTCCTGCTATCTTAGCTCTAGTTCATGCCGAAACTTCCACCGGCGCACGTCAACCCTTGGAAGGGGTCGCTGATTTGTGTCGTGAATTTGGCACTTTATTATTAGTGGATACGGTGACAAGTTTGGGCGGTGTCCCCTTGTTTTTGGATGCTTGGGGAGTTGACCTAGCTTATAGTTGTAGCCAAAAAGGGTTAGGTTGCCCGCCTGGTGCTTCTCCTTTTACAATGAGTGCGCGTGCAGTTGAGAAATTGCAACAGCGGCAAACGAAAGTTGCAAACTGGTATTTAGATATGTTGTTGCTGGGTAAGTATTGGGGTGCTGAACGCACCTATCACCACACAGCACCGATTAATTTATACTATGCATTGCGGGAAGCACTACGTTTGCTTGCAGAAGAGGGATTAGCAAATTCCTGGCAGCGGCATCAAAAGAACGTAGAATATCTCTGGGAAGGTTTAGAGAATTTAGGACTGAGTATGCACGTTGAGCAAGAGTATAGATTGCCAACGCTTACCACTGTCCGCATTCCAGCCGGGGTAGATGGTAAAGCGATCGCTCGGCAGTTACTCAATGAACATAATATTGAAATTGGCGGTGGTCTTGGCGAACTTGCTGGTAAAGTTTGGCGCGTCGGATTGATGGGCTTTAATAGTCGAAAGGAAAGCGTTGACCAACTTTTAGCAGCACTACGGCAGGTTTTACCTAAGTAGCTTTGATATATGGTGCGTTAGCAGTAGCTTAACGCACCTGAGAAAAAGAGCATCGGGCTAATACCATTTTGGATTTTAGATTTTAGATTTTAGATTGTGAAACATCCATTGGATAAGTGTTTCAGTTTTCCATCTGTCGCAATCATTTTTCAAATTGGTATAACTTTACTGCGAGAAAAAACCAACAACTAGCAGAGGCAAGAGTATTAAGACAGATACAATCAAAACGAGGGTTGCCGGTTCAACTTTAATGTGGTTATTTTGGGGATCGCGCATTTGGTACTATCTCGAACAATAAATATATTAACCAAGCCTAAAGGATGGTTACTTTTTTTCCAACCCCAATGAGGTTTAGAAGTGTAAACTTTTTAGCCCATCAGCTTATTTGTTCCAAGGCAATTTAGTCCCCATTTCAGTTAAAGCTGAGAAGATAAGATAAAGAATGAGTAACCCAGCAGCCGCAAAGAAAGCGAGTAAATCGTTATCCATAAATGGCCCACGCTAAAACTTCGCTAATCATAGCGGAATCATTTAATCTTTAGCATTTTTCTGAGTCTGCAATCTTTGATCTTCTGGGTGCAAACTGTACCAGCCATACCAGTGACGAACTGCTAGCCAAACCGCTGAAAGCAAACCCGCTAAACTAAGGGTTAGTCCGCTAAACGGTACTAATAATCCAAAAATAGGTAGCACTGCTCCAGCAATAGTGGCGACGATCGCAGCCAAGGAAGCACTGCGGCTAGCTCCCAATCCCCATGTTAAAATTAGTAAAATGATGGAAATTAAAGTCCAAGCCAACTGAGCATTGATAACGCGAGCTAGATAGGTCAAAGTCAACAGACAAGCAAAGAAAATACTACCAGCGATCGCAATATTTCTAAAACTCATTGGCAGTGACAAATATAACAATAATATCCACCACAAAAATATTGCTGGTGCTAGCAATAAAAGCCGCGGAATGATCCCCGTGTGACGAATGGGTTCAGTATTGGTAAAGACTCCAAAGGGATTTTTGACTGAAACATTATCGTCAAATATCCAAGTAAATTGAGTACTGCGTCCGTTAACTTTAATCTCATTCGGTACAACACCACTAGCAAAATCAGCCGGGGCAAAGTTAGCAATTGCTGTGAGGCGAAAATTAGAAAGCAACTGTCCCGTTGCACTATAAACCCAGCGAGGCCCGCCTTGAGCCTGATAGGTAACTCGAAAGGTAGTTTCTTCTCCTGGTTGCAGCTGGAAGGGAAAGCCATAGTCTCCCGGATTAGTTTGTTGTAGCCTAGTACCGTTACGCTCTACTTTGTAGCTAGCAAGCAGTGTGTAGCCATTAGGTGGCGGTGTTTCAAAGAAAAAATTATTAATATCCTTGAGTTGGTTAACTACTTTATAATCAGCAGTGTAATTTACTTGATAAATTGAACTGCGGCCTGGAACATCTACACTTTGGTCAAGCTTGACTTGAATTTGCGAACCAGCCAACGTTAAGAAGCGGTTGATTTGTCGTGTCTCATTTACCTTGACAATTTTGCCATTGACTTGAGTGTTATAGGAGTATGGCTCTTGAATCGAGTAGCGGACTTGAGGCGCAAATTGTTCGAGTTTTTCACCTGCGACACTTTCAGCTACTTGAGCCACCTTTGTTTGTTCCCAGTAGTGATAACGATTGCTCAAAGTCGAACAGAGAAAAAATCCCGGAACTAACAGGACTAATACTAGAGTTAAATGCTGTAATCCCCGCAGCAGTTGGGAATAACGAACAGCCCATTCACCGATGAATATAAATTGTTCCGGCTGGCTGCGACGCAGAGAAAAACTGATAAGTGCGATCGCAACTCCCAAAGCTACGACCAAAAATACTAATAACAGTGAAGCTTTGAGCGCCTGGGTTCCAAATTGAACAAGCTCAACTGGATGCGTCAAATCGGGTAATCCGGGAATACCTTGAGCAGAAGATGACATGGTTGATTTTTGCAGAATTTGGAGAACCAGACCGATAAATTCTCTTAAAAGTTTCTGGATAATAGTTTTATTTGATACGCAGACAGTTTGAAGAAGTGCTGCGTTGGCG
>NZ_JADEXF010000974.1 GCF_015207245.1 Nostoc cf. edaphicum LEGE 07299 | reverse complement strand
AATAAATACTATATATTTCCAACGTTGCTGCTTGGAAAACAACAAGCCTAATGCAAGCGAGAGCGATACAATACCGTAAGCATAACGGTTAATAGACGCTAGAGCTCCAGAGAATATTAGCATTAATAAAGAGCAAAAACCGTATATTGTAGCAACATTGTTAAGCTTGGTGCGGTAGTGCCATAACAAATAGCCGCCACCAAAGACCATAACAACTTTAATCAAACTATCTTTGCCCACTAATATAGCGTCCGTGAATATAGACCACCAACTTGGTTGCGCCCATGCCTTATGTACATGAATGAATGCTAAGGGATCTCCAAAACTAATAGCGCAATATACAGAGAATAAAAGTATCCCCATTGCTACAAACAGACCCGCTATATAGGCGCTTAGGGATCTCCGTTCTATCCATGCTACGAAAATAAACGTGGGTAGTAATGTAATTCCTGTCGGCCGTGTCGCACTAGCTAATGCACCACAAAAAGCAGCCCATACATACTGACGGTTATCAAATGCTCGTAAAGCTGCTGTAGTCAAAAATAGAAATAGTCCTTCAGTATAAATTACTGTGCCATATAAAGAAAAAGGACACCAAGCCATTACAGCAATTACCCATTTTGCAGCATTAATACCATGACGTTCTTTTGTCCAAGAGTACACAAGAAGCAACGCACCAAGAAAAGTTAGATTGCTTAACAGCGTACCAGCCACTTCAAACGGCAAGCCAAACGTCATCAGCCCGCGAATGAGTAACGGAAATAAAGGATAGAAAGCAATAGAATACTGCTTTCCATCATCAACGTAGTTATAACCTTCAAGTGCAATTTTCCGATACCACTTACCATCCCAATGAGAGAAGAGTTCCCAACTGGGTTTAGGAATAAAATCGGGAGAAAAGTCCAGCGGATATGGAGGGTGCCAATGTGGTTGTACGGGTGATGTATATATTAAAGGAGCAACAACTTGCATTGCAACTATAATTACAAGTCTGCTCAAAAGCCACATCGCAATTACAAAAAAGTACCCATTAACTTTGAAACTATAATTTTGTTCAAGTGTATTTTTTGCCGAATCTTTTATTTTCATCAGACTAAAAATTAATAAGTAAAGGTAAATATACCAGTCCACTTTGATTTTTGAACTTATTTGCGTAGAGAGAAAGTGGGGAAGGAGCCTTTTCGGGGTGTAGTGATTTTTTTCAAAAATCAAACACGAGTCCTATAGATTGAAATTAATGGATTGGGTCTGGTGTAGGGATGGACAAGAGGACACAGGTACATTTTCCTTGCGTCTCTCCTTTGGCGCGTTAGTGTATCGATTATAGTGATTGCTGTGATTAAAGAGTCCCAAGCAATTTATAGTGAGAGTTGTCTGTAAATCCTTAAGCAATTGTGAAAGCGATTACTCTCGTTGGTTCCACTGGTTCTATTGGTACTCAGACTTTAGATATTGTCACTCAGTACTCAGATCAGTTTCGGATTGTGGGATTGGCAGCTGGGAACAACGTCGAAATGTTGGCTGTCCAAATTCGGCAGTTTCGACCAGAAATAGCAGCTATTTGCTCAGAAGATAAATTACCAGCGCTCAAAGAAGCACTCATTGACCTAGATCCCCAACCGATTCTACTGGCTGGTGAGGCCGGAGTGATAGAAGTTGCCCGTTACGGCGATTCCCAAACCGTTGTTACTGGGATCGTTGGTTGTGCTGGTTTGCTACCCACGATCGCAGCGATTGAAGCTGGTAAAGATATTGCCTTAGCGAACAAAGAAACTCTGATTGCTGGGGCCCCTGTGGTTCTACCCCTAGTCGAAAAACATGGTGTAAAATTACTCCCTGCCGATTCCGAACATTCTGCAATCTTTCAATGCCTCCAAGGTGTTCCCAAAGATGGCTTGCGGAAAATTTTGCTCACTGCATCTGGTGGAGCTTTCCGCGACTGGGATGTAGAAAAGTTAGCAGATGTAACCGTTGCTGATGCCTTGAAACATCCTAATTGGTCGATGGGACGGAAAATCACAGTAGACTCTGCTACTTTGATGAATAAAGGACTGGAAGTAATTGAGGCTCACTTCCTGTTTGGCTTGGATTATGACAATATCGAAATTGTCATTCATCCCCAGAGCATTATTCATTCACTGATTGAACTGCAAGATACTTCAGTTTTAGCCCAACTCGGTTGGCCAGATATGCGCTTACCCTTGCTGTATGCTCTATCTTGGCCCGATCGCATCTACACCAACTGGGAACGACTAGATTTAGTCAAAGCTGGAAACTTAACCTTCCGCGAACCAGATCACCAGAAGTATCCTTGTATGCAGTTGGCTTATGCTGTGGGTAAAGCTGGTGGTTCGATGCCAGCTGTATTGAATGCCGCCAATGAGCAAGCTGTGGCTTTATTTTTAGATGAAAAAATTCGGTTTTTAGATATTCCTCGGTGTATCGAATGGGTGTGCGATCGCCATCAAAATGATAACCGTGCTAATCCCTCTTTAGATGACATTTTGGCAGCAGATCAATGGGCAAGACAAGAAGTTTTAACAGCAACTGAAAAGTTAGAAACTCACTCGCGGATAATTTCTCTGCGATAAAAACCTTCAGTTCAGATTGGACTGAGGATTAGAAATTGATGCCTAGTCTCCAATCTCTAATCGCAAGCCTGTGGT
>NZ_JADEXF010000973.1 GCF_015207245.1 Nostoc cf. edaphicum LEGE 07299 | reverse complement strand
GTAGTGATTTTCTTGGTGCTGTTACTGCTACCTGGTTCGTCGCTAAGTCCCCTAGCAACGCCTTTGAGTTTAGGATGGGCATTGTTGACGGCGGTCGTAACTGCTACTTTCGCAACCTTAGCAGAGGCAGTCTCACCCCACGGCACAGATAACCTCAGCGTACCTCTAACAGCTGCGGGAGTAGTTTGGATTTTCATGCAGGGTTTTTAAGGCACTCCCAATTAGCTCTTTCCCAGCCTACAACTAGAATTTCAGGCACTCATAATATAGATTCTCAATAAAAACAGCTATTTCACTGCGATATCTGCGGCGGGTTATGACGCTCGACAACTTACTAACGCTGCACTATCGGTATCGCACTATTAAATCGGTGATTTATACTCCTAATTTTTAGCAGCTAACTTTGGAGCACTGCTCCTTCATACTACTTCCATACTACTATTTTTAAGTTCGCAGTGTTCGAAAACACAATATGTTTGTGATCAAGAACACATATTTTCTGACTGAGACAACTATATGATCTTCCCCACATGGACGTACAGCAATAATACATTTTGCAACTTGATGTCCATCTTCTTTCTGTTAACTCCAGCTATACACAGTTATGCTTCATTTTCTGATTGAGCAGAAATTGTCAAAGCATACTTGAAAGGATTTCCCACAATTGAAGAAGGCAGAAGCCTGTAAGTATCAATCAAAACTTTAGTTGTGGGTGATTGCCCACTACTAGAACAAATTTGTGTCGAGATATGTAACACCAGACACAAAGCATCCTTGCTTCAATCTCATGCTTTTAAGCGTGGGATTAAAGCAAAATTGCCTTCATACCTGCTACTTTCTGGCTTCTAAATGCATTTTTCATCAAAAAACAACTCTAGCAACATAGGTACATTCAATATGAACTTTAAACAATTTGGTGTATTACTATCTCTATCTACAATTCTTGGACTCAACGTGATTGGGACCAAGGTTTTGGCTGACGAGTCTAGTATTACTTTTGGAGATGCAATCGCGTCTGGTGGATGTAAGATTGAGGGTCAGCTTGCTGGAGAGGATGGTAGAACCTTATCGCTCATCTTGGATAACTTTAGTGCATTCAGTGGTGCCCGTAAAAGGTGTATTTTACGCATTCAAACTTTTATTCCAAGTGGTTTCATCATCCAAAATGTACAAGTACTATACCAAGGAAATACTGATATTAATAGAGGGAGTAGAGGTACCAGCTTAAGCAGAACTTATAGCTTTAGTGGTGGTGCTTTTGGGCAAGCCGTAGCTCGCCCTCAAACTACCAATTTTGCAGCGACTAAGGCATTTGCGGAGCAAGATGAGATTACTGTTCTAGCAGCTTCAGGTTTATGTAGTGGTGGTGGGCAAGGACAATTAGGTATTAATCTCGTTGCACAATCCTCAGCAGGAAGTTCTATTTTCGTTGATACAGCCGATCTCAATGCTGGGGATGTGATACTTCGTTTTGACCTAAAGCGTTGCTAGTAGTTGCTTTTAGCCATTCTGGGGATAGGTGGTGATACACCGCACCGAATTCCAAATTTAGTGGTCTTCAATGAGTGGTGAGTCTAAATCCCCCACTCATTGAATCTACCGAATGTATTCTTCTTTAAAATTACAAATTTCTATTGATGGAGAGGAAGTTATGTTGAGATTAAGTAATGCACGTAATTTTTTCATATTAATGTGCTTGTTTCTTTCCTATTGTTATGATGCCAATTCATCTAGCGCTGCTGCTCCAATAAACAACCAGCCACGATTTTCGGTTAATAGGGGATGTAATATAAGTTTCAATCCGCAAATAAGTCAGTTTACACTTCGCTCGCCTATAACTGTAAAGGGACAATCGTCAAGGGCTAGATGTATCATTAGAATTGATACCTCTAATACTCAAAAGCAATTTAGGCTCGTGCCTTTAGCTGTAAAAGGTGTAGTAAAGAAAGGATCAGCACGAGTAGCTATCACATCATTTTTACTTGGCGATAAAGTAACACCATATCAAATAACATATGGAAATGCTAGAAATTTTGATTTGACCAAGCAAATACTTCCAACTAACTATACAACTACAGGAAAAAGTGTTTTAGGCGTTAATTTAGTGTTAACAACAACCGGAGGAGAATTAGTGTTGACAGATTTCAAGTTTGCAGTTCAACAAAAATAATCAGCTCAATTTTGAGCGATGCTCCCCAATTCTGATGACGTTGCGTTTGCAATCAAGGTGCTGTCAATATTGGCAAAGGCAGCGATAACTGCAAAGTCAGTATCCTTGCGGAAGTCAGTAATGATATAGGACTCATATCTGATTTTTGAACTATTTTTTAGATAAAACCCTTATAAAACGGGCTTTTCAGTCTCAAAATATTTTCAAAAATTAAATCGGAGTCCTATATCAGTACCTTGTTTAAGTTATTATAGTGACAACTCCCTACGTAAGTTCTAATTCCAATTGCGGCGGAAATGGAAGAAGCCTTCTAAAAACTCTTGCAAAGCAATATTGCTATTTAACTTTTGCTTACTCCACTCTCTTGCAGTTCGTTCCAGAATTTCTGAGAAACTGGGATAGGCAAGAGATAAATTTGCTAGGTGTTTGACTTTAATTTTTTGTGATATTGCTAAGGCAATCAAATTAATTAATTCGCCAGCTTCTGCCCCCAATAT
>NZ_JADEXF010000972.1 GCF_015207245.1 Nostoc cf. edaphicum LEGE 07299 | reverse complement strand
GCCTTTTACTATACCAAAGCCGGGATAACTTTCTCACCAAACACTTCGATAAATTGCTGCTGTTCCCGGTTAACGTTGTGCAAAATTAGTTCATCAAACCCCAATTCAATATCTTTTTTTAACCATTCGATGTGTTGTTGAGGATCTGCGGAAATACGAACGTGTTCATATAACTCTTTCGGTTGCACAAACTCCCCAGCCGCATCAAACTGTCGGGGCGATCGCAGTTCTGTCATCACGATATTCTTAAAGATATTATTGCGCCATTGCTGATGAGCTTTTTGGAGTGCTGTTTGCTCGTCACGCTCATAGGAAAGCTGCACTTTCAATATCATTGGCTTGCCTTCCCCTCCGCCTCTACGGAAAGCATCTACAACCTTTTTTAACTTCTCTGGAGGGCGCGAAATTGTAATCAATCCGTCTGCCCAACTGCCCAACCATTCTGCGGTTTCAACGGTAATAGCAGCGCCAATAATTAAAGGTAGTATTTGGGGACGTGTATAAAGCTTTGCTTCTTGAACACAGATTAGACCGTGATGGGTAACAGTTTCCCCTGCCCAAAGTGCGCGGATAACATCGACACATTCTTTAAGACGAGTATTGCGATCGCTTTTACAAGGCCAGTGTTCTCCAGTAATATATTCGTTAAGTGCTTGACCGCTACCGACAGTCAGCCAAAAGCGTTGGGGAAACATTTCTGCCAAAGTTGCCGCAGCTTGGGCAATTATCGCCGGATGATACCGTTGTCCGGGAGCGCAGACAACCCGATAGGAAAGTGTTGGAGTTGCTTGCATTGCTGCACCCAACCAAGACCAAGCGAAACCACTTTGCCCTTGGTTTTCACTCCAAGGGTGAAAATGGTCAGAAGAGAGAGCATGAGTAAAACCTGCCTGTTCTGCCATTTGCGCGTATTTTAGCAGTTCGCTTGGTTTAAATTGCTCATGAGAAGCGTGATATCCAATGTTTGCCATAAGGATAATATCAATTCGTAATTCGTAATTCGTAATTCGTAATTAAGAAAATCAGATTCAGTCTGGTTTTTCGAGGTTGGGTCTGTTGCTTGATTTTGGAGAATTGGTATAAGCTGTTGAATTACTTAACGCGAAACCAGCGATAGCCGTATGCTTCTATTGGGATGGAAGGCAAATTAATGTCCAGAGGTTCGTATTGGGAATCGCCAAATATATCAATTAGATGGTTATACTCATCAGATTTTAGCGTGACTGTACATGAGCGATCGCCTAGATTATGTAAAGCGATCGCACTTTCACCTTCCGACTTGCAGCAGTGAGCAAACACACATGGTTGATCGGTTTCTAGAATTTGCCACTTACCGCAACCAAACTCTGGACACTGCTTGCGAATACGGATTATATGTTCCATCCAATTGATTAAGGAGTTGGGGTCGCGCTGTTGGTCTGTTACATTCACTCGTTTATAACCATACTCTCCTTCTTTAATCACGGGTCGGGTAAGAACATCTAACGAAGCAGTAGAAAAGCCGCCATTCGGTGCATCTGACCATTGCATTACTGTACGGACACTATTTCTACCCTCAAGCGAAAGGTCTTCACCCATACCAATTTCTTCACCATAGCGTAGCAGAGGTGTCCCAGGTAAGCTGAATAACAGACTGTATGTGAGTTCAATCCGGCGGCGTTCACCTGCTAACATTGGTGGTAAGCGACGACGAACGCCTTTGCCGAAAATTTGCATATTCTTTTCGGGTGCGAAAGCCTGAAAAATTTCTTCCCTTTGAGAGTCGCTAATTAAGTCAAGGTTGAGTTCGTCATGGTGGCGGACAAAATTCAACCATTGACCGATGTTAGGAATGTTAGGTAATGATTTTAGTCCCTCAAGCAAAGTTTGTGAATCTTTACGTGCCAGAGCTAAAAACATATATTGGTTGAGCAAGAAGTTAAACAGCATCTGACATCGATCGCCATTACCAAAGTAAACAGGTATTTTGTCAGAACTTACATTTGCTTCTGCAAATAGAATTGCATCACCCCGACGCGAGGTAATAAACTCTCGCATATCTTTGAGGAAAGTTTCTAAGTCTGGGCAATCTGGGATGCCAAGTGGATTAATTAAAAATGGCGCAGCATCGATGCGAAACCCAGACACACCAAGTTGCAGCCAAAAACCCATGATTTTGTAGATTTCTTCCCGTACCGCAGGATTAGCAATATTTAAATCAGGCTGCTCTTTGTAAAAGTGATGTAGATAGTAAGCATCAGCTTGTTCGTCGTATTCCCAAAGGCTGTCCTCTACTCCAGAAAACATTATTTGTTCTGGCTTAGTTTTAGGTGGATTTTCTGTCCACACGTAGTAATCGTGATACTTAGAGTTTTTATCTGAACGCGCTTGCTGAAACCAAGGATGCTGATTTGATGTATGATTTACTACTAAATCAACCAGAACTCGAATACCGCGATCGCTTGCTTGATGTATGAACTGTACAAAATCTCCTAGTGTCCCCAATCGTGGATCAACGTTGTAATAGTCCATGACATCGTAGCCATTATCCCGATTGGGCGAAGGATAAAACGGTAATAGCCATAAACAGGTAATTCCCAATCCAGAAAGATGATCTAAAC
This sequence comes from Nostoc cf. edaphicum LEGE 07299, assembly GCF_015207245.1. Lineage (GTDB taxonomy): Bacteria > Cyanobacteriota > Cyanobacteriia > Cyanobacteriales > Nostocaceae > Nostoc > Nostoc edaphicum_B. The sequence goes on along the minus strand of NZ_JADEXF010000972.1, from coordinate 68 downwards.
ACTTTGTTAGTCCTTGAAAATCACCAACACCATCACCGTCTGAGTCCATGAATGTCTCAACATCCAAG
>NZ_JADEXF010000971.1 GCF_015207245.1 Nostoc cf. edaphicum LEGE 07299 | reverse complement strand
ATACCCAATATTTAGTTATGAGATGAGCGAAATAGATGACTATGTTCGGGATGATATAAACGCGATCGCCCTTTTGTTGTTGAGAGGGCTGGACTAATTATATAAAGTGTGGTGCGAATTAATTCTTCTTTATGAGTACATTCCGCCATTTGATTCAGAGGGACAACCCTGATTTTCTCATCGGGCCATCCGATGCGAAAGCAAATTGCAATGGGGGTTTCGGCTGGATAATGTTCGAGTAGTTTGGCTTGGGCATTTTCGACATGACGCGCACTTAGATATAGGCAAAGGCTAGCCTGATGTGCCGCAAGAGTAGCTAATTCCTCATTGGCTGGGACTTCTGTACGTCCACTAATACGAGTCAAAATGATGGTTTGGACTAAACCGGGGACAGTCAACTCTACTTTGAGTTTGGCAGCTGCGGCTTGAAAAGCGCTGATACCTGGTATGACTTCAAAAGGAATATTTGCCTCTGCGAGGAGGTGCATTTGCTCGTGGATGGCGCTGTAGAGACTAGGATCGCCAGAATGGAGACGTACTAGAGATTTGTGCTGCGATCGCACTCTATCGATCATAATCGCTAAAATTTCTTCTAAAGTCTGATTCGCAGTTCTAATTATCTCGGCATCTTTTCGGCAAAGTTCTAAAATTTGTTCGGGTATTAAAGAATCAGCAAATAAAATTACATCAGCAACAGCCAGTAGTTTCTGCGCCTTCACCGTTAATAAGTCAGGATCTCCAGGGCCTGCTCCGACAATATACACAGATGGTTCTACAGCATATAGTGTGTTTTTATAGCTTAGGCTTTCAGTATATTCACTTTTAGAAGAACACACGGCAATCCCTCAAAAAAATTTTTTGGCAAATTCTTCAGTATCTTTCCGGATTCACCCTCTTTCCTTAGTAGAGAGTAATGGTAGATGCACCCTGGTTAAGCCCTAGAGAATACTCTGGGGCATTTTTTTTTGGGCATTGGGCATGGGGCATTGGGCATTGAATATTTAATTATGCTCTCTTTTCCACATCCCCTTCATCCCTAGTCCCTCATCTCCCACTCTCCCCATTTCCCTTAAGAGTAGGAACTACATCGGGTAAAGGGCGTTTGAGTAAGTAAAGCCAAGCTAATCCCACTAATCCCAATAGAATTCCTAGACTACTGACTACTTGTGCCATCCGTAACGGCCCCAGCATCAAGCTATCAGTGCGAAAACCTTCAATCCACAAGCGTCCTAAGCTGTAGGCTGGCCAGTAAATTAGAAACAGTGTGCCTACCTTTAAGCGTGGCTTACCGGATAAAGACCGGAAAAACAAAGTTATTAGTAGCGTAAACACCATTAAATCCCATACAGATTCGTAGAGGAAGGTGGGATGAAAGTAATCGAAACTAACATACTCTAAAGGACGATGGTCTTGTGGAATATAGAGTTTCCAGGGTAAATTAGTCGGATCGCCAAAAGCTTCAGAATTAAAAAAATTGCCCCAACGTCCGATCGCTTGCCCTAAAATCAGCGAAGGTGCTACTAAATCTGCCAGTTGCCAAAAAGAAACCTGCTTGATTTTGGCAAAGATTAACGCAGCCACAACGCCACCAAGAATTGCTCCATGAATGGCAATACCTCCTTCCCAAATCGCAAAAATTTTTCCTGGAGTGGGGGCATATTTTGACCACTCAAAAAAAACGTAATATAGTCGTGCGCCAGGAATTGCCCCAATCAACAACCAAAAGAACAAATCGCCTAGCAACTCAGGATTAACATTACGGCGCTTTGCCAAATTCTGGGAAAGGATGACGCCAATTAACACTGCTGTGGCAATTAATAAGCCGTACCAACGAATAGTTAGTGGTCCTATTTTCACCAGAATCGGTCCTGGAGAAGTAAATTGAAACGCCAAGGGCAAGGTGGAAACATCCAGTGCCATGAAAAATTACCTAGAAAAGTTCGTTAACTACCCGCGCACTTAGCTAAGTACGGAGTTTCTTGTGTCTCGAATACTGTAACTACACTTGAATCTTCCACAATATTGTGGGGACGTAGGTAAAAATCCAGTATTCATATTTAGGAGTCTAGTTCCTAACGCCTAGTTGAGCATAACTTGTGCCACTAAAACAATTGAGTTTACCATCCTTACCGAGAGCGCAAGATGGTAGATTTGAGTAAGTTACACAAAATGGTTTCGATATAATCACCTAAACAACTTTGATATATTTAAAATTGTGATAGCTATTTATCCTGGTAGCTTCGACCCCATCACCTTGGGACACCTCGATCTTATCCAGCGCGGTAGTCGGCTGTTTGAGCGGGTGATTGTCGCTGTACTGCGGAATCCTAACAAAATGCCACTTTTTAGTGTAGAGCAACGACTAGATCAGATCCGTCTTTCTGCACAACATCTACCTAATGTAGAAGTCGCCAGCTTTGATGGTCTTACCGTCAACTATGCCCAAATGCGACAAGCACAAGTTTTGATCCGGGGTCTACGAGCTGTGTCAGATTTTGAAGTGGAACTGCAAATGGCTCACACCAATAAAACTCTTTCTACCCAAATAGAAACAGTTTTTCTCGCAACCTCAAATGAGTATAGTTTTTTAAGTAGTAGTGTGGTAAAAGAGATTGCAAGGTTTGGTGGCTCTATCGATCATCTCGTTCCCCCACACATTGCCCTAGAT
>NZ_JADEXF010000970.1 GCF_015207245.1 Nostoc cf. edaphicum LEGE 07299 | reverse complement strand
CATCTATACACCCCTACAAACACTTCATTTCTTGCAAAGATTGTTGACGATAGTTATGATACCGTGTGCGTTTAATTGGCCAAGCAGTCTGACGGAATTTTGGTCATATAGACATGATGTTAGTCATTACTCATTGTATCTTCCCATCTCTCACGCCTGGGCTTGCTCTCTACATCGCGCGATCGCATTTCTTGCCAAGTCCCCCACATTAAGGATTGCTGTTTTTCAACATGGTTAATAAACTGCATAATTGAGTGATCTGCTTTGATGGGAGTTTTCAAATCAAACTGAATTGTTTGAAGAATCTTGATGTCACCCATGAGAAAGTACTTAGCTGCAATCTTAGTCAGCCATAGCACAACTCGATTGCATAACCAACCAAAAACTCCTTTACGTTTTTTAGTCATCAACAGAACTTGACCTTCAGTTTTTCCCCCTTCGTGGAGGCGAACTGCAACCATCATGTGGACATGGAAGAAATCAGGGCCAATTGTCACAATGCCAATGCTACCGTACCAATAGCAAATACTGTAAGTTATGATATTTTTGTAGAAAAGACGGATGAGCTTAATCAAAAAGAAATTGTCTTTAATAGGTGTAGTATTACTAAAGATAATCGCATTCTCGTTTAGTTCGTGTCTTTCAAAAATAATTTCTAGTGGCAATTTGTGAACTGTATTGAGGTGTTGAGCATCAATTGCATTAATCATCACCACATTGGGATGACAGTTCAGCAAGAAGTGGGAATGGATGGCAACATCACACTCTTTGTGTTCTAATTCTGGAACAAAAGGTAGAGGTTGCTGTGGTATTTCTCCAGTCCAAACCCAAATCATCCCATACTTCTCAGCAGTAGGCCAAGTTTGTAACTTTAAGGAAGGTGGTATATCTAAACATGGGATATCAATACACATCCCCTCAGCATCAAACTTCCAGTGGTGGAAAAAACAACGTAGTGCATTACCCTCAACTTTGCCTTCAGTAAGGTGAGCGCCCATATGTGGACAGTAGGCATCTAAGGTAACTACTCTTTTATCTTTCCCACGGTAAATTACTAATTCTCTACCCAAAATCGTGACAGGTTTTACTTCACCCACCCGCAGATTTTGAGAGGGTGTTACCCAATACCATCCCTCAATAAAACGCTCTGGATTATTAAAAATTTTAGGTTTACGGATTGAGCTAAAAGTCTGCGAGTTGAGATTCATTTTATGGTTTCACTTGAAGTGAAGCAGTTGATCTAGAAGTAACATGGGAACTTCAAAAAAACAGTTACTTTCAGTACCATGAGAAACAGCTACCCAATAAATAGATAAAAATCATCAGGTAAAATATTGAAAAAATATTATAAAAAATGTCAAAATTATGCCAATTTAAGATAGTCTAAATTCCAAATATCCATTTAAAATAGATGTTTGAAAATTTACAACTTAGTAAAATCTCTAATTAGATAAAAATTTCCAACACTAATGCTAATATTTCGCTTACCTCTCAAACCACTTGATGTTTAGCAAAATATGTAATAATAAGTACAGAACTTGGGAAAATCTACCATGTTAACTCAAGATAAAAAACTGCTTTTAATTGGTCAGGTAACAGATTTAACTGGAATACCCATCAGGACAATTCGTTATTACGAGAGTTTAGGTTTAATCAATTCATTAAGACGAACAGAGGGAGGCTTTCGCCAGTTTTCATTGGATGTGCTAACTCGTCTAGCATTCATTAAAAGGGTACAAAATCTTGGTCTTAGCCTAGAAGAGATTGGTAATATTCTGCAAGTTTATGACCAAGGGCAAACTCCCTGTGGTGAAATCAAAGAAAAGCTTGAAGATAAAGTCTTGCAGATCGATCGCCAAATCGATCAGCTGTTAACTTTGCGCTCTGAAATCAAGGGATTACTTTCAGGCTGGAAGAATATTAGTGACCATCATGAGGAGACAATTTGTCCGATTATTCAAAACACCTCTCACGACTGACACTAATCAGGAATCACGAATTTTATAGAGAAGAAACCACCACAACTCTAGTCCAATTAAAGCTAAACCTGCGATCGCAACCCCAACTTTCAAGCCCAAAGGTTGCTCAATGTGTTGAAATTGGCTGGTTTGCTCTGATGAATGGGCTGGCATTTCTGCGAATGCTACACCTGATGTTCCAGTGAGAAGCACTAAAGCTATCAGGCTTCCCCAAAGCGTTTTTTGACTGAACATTTCCTAAATTACCCTGCAATTATGAGCTAATTTTTGGTTGAAACTTACGCAATCTGAGGGCATTGCTAACAACAGAGAGTGAAGAAAGAGCCATCGCAGCACCGGCAATAATTGGATTGAGTAACCAACCAAAGATGGGGAACAAAATTCCCGCCGCAATAGGAATACCAATGACATTGTAAATAAAGGCAAAGAAGAGATTTTGCTTGATATTATTGATAGTGGCGCGGCTGAGTTGAATTGCTGTGACAATTCCTTGCAAATCTCCAGAAATTAGGGTGATATCGCTAGCTGCGATCGCTACATCTGTTCCCGTACCAATAGCAATTCCCACATCAGCCTGTGCCAAGGCTGGAGCATCATTTATCCCATCACCTACCATTGCGACAACTGAGTGCTGAGTTTTGAGTGAAAATTTATAAGAATTCTCTCCCCTTACTCCCCTGCCCCTCTGCTC
>NZ_JADEXF010000969.1 GCF_015207245.1 Nostoc cf. edaphicum LEGE 07299 | reverse complement strand
AACTACAACTGTGGAAAAAATAGGTAAGTTCAACAACACTTTTTGATTCAACCTTGGTCTTTTTTTTGTTTTGTATTTTTGTACCCAAGGTGGGTAATCTAAAAGCAAGTGCAATAGCTACTGAAAATATTTGTAAGTAACTGGGAAACTATGAGAATTTTGGTGACGGGCGGTGCTGGGTTTATTGGTTCCCATCTCATCGACCGACTAATGACTGCTGGCCATGAAATAATATGCTTGGATAATTTTTACACTGGTCATAAACGCAACATTCTGAAATGGTTAGGCCATCCGTACTTTGAATTGATCCGCCACGATATTACCGAACCAATTCGGTTAGAGGTCGATCAAATTTATCATTTAGCTTGCCCTGCTTCACCAGTACATTACCAGTACAACCCAGTTAAAACCGTTAAAACTAACGTGATGGGAACACTGAATATGTTGGGGCTAGCTAAACGTGTGAAAGCAAGGTTTTTCTTAGCTTCTACTAGTGAAGTATACGGAGATCCTGAAGTTCATCCTCAAACTGAAGAGTATAGAGGTAGCGTCAATCCCATTGGAATACGTTCATGCTATGACGAAGGTAAAAGAATTGCTGAGACTCTAGCATTTGATTACTATAGGCAAAATAAAGTTGATATTCGAGTTGTTCGGATATTCAACACCTACGGGCCGAGAATGTTAGAAAATGATGGTCGGGTGGTGAGCAACTTTATAGTTCAAGCCTTGCAGGGTAATCCTTTAACCGTGTACGGTGATGGTTCGCAAACTCGTAGTTTCTGCTACGTTTCCGATTTGGTAGAAGGATTCATCCGCTTAATGAATAGCGACTACATTGGCCCAATGAACCTGGGTAATCCTGGTGAATACACGATTTTACAATTGGCACAAACTGTGCAAAATATGATCAATCCAGACGCACAGATTAAATTCGAGGCACTACCTTCGGACGATCCCCGACGTCGCCAACCGGATATCACAAAGGCAAAAACTTGGTTAAATTGGGAACCTACCATTCCTCTGCAAGAGGGTTTAAAACTAACAATAGAAGATTTTCGCGATCGCATTCAAAGCGATGTCAATAATTCAACCACCTGAGTGGCGTCTAGCGTCGCTCTAAATTTTTATGCAGGCTAATCCCATCGGTAGCTAGTATATTTAGTTGCTGAGTTTTCCCAAATGTGTAAGTGTAAAATTGAGAACTTCTTTTTGAAGATTAAGCCCAAATAAGTGAGGAGTTAAATAAATGCGTGTTTGCGTGATTGGTACTGGTTACGTTGGTTTAGTTACAGGCGCTTGCTTGGCTCATATTGGGCATGATGTAATTTGCGTAGATAACAACGAAGAAAAAGTTAAGTTAATGAAGTCTGGGCAGTCTCCAATTTTTGAGCCGGGACTCTCAGAAATTATGCAGTCTGCTATTCAAACAGAGAAGATTCATTTTACTAGCGATCTTGCGGCTGGAGTTTCCCACGGAGAAATTCTGTTTATTGCTGTGGGAACGCCACCTTTGCCGACTGGTGAAAGTGATACTCGTTACGTCGAAGCTGTAGCTCGTGGGATTGGGGAAAATCTCAACGGTGGTTATAAAGTCATAGTAAATAAATCTACAGTACCCATTGGCTCAGGGGACTGGGTACGGATGCTTGTTCTAGATGGTGTTGCAGAGCGGCAGAAAACACTGATACCCGCAGGTGGAGTGCCGAGTGATGAGAAATTATCTGAATTTGTAGCCGAGTTTGATGTAGTCAGCAATCCAGAGTTTTTGCGCGAAGGTTCGGCAGTTCACGACACCTTTAACCCCGATCGCATTGTACTAGGAGGCAATAGCCAAAGAGCAGTAGCCTTAATGCAACAGCTGTATGCTCCAATTGTAGAACGCAAGTACGCTGACGATCAATCTTTACCCCCTGTGCCAATTTTGGCAACAGACCTGAGTTCGGCAGAGATGATTAAATACGCCGCTAATGCTTTCTTAGCTACTAAGATTAGTTTTATTAACGAAGTTGCTAATATTTGCGATCGCGTCGGTGCTGATGTCACCCAAGTAGCCAGAGGTATCGGTCTAGATTCCCGCATTGGTAACAAGTTTTTACAAGCTGGTATTGGTTGGGGTGGTTCTTGTTTCCCCAAAGATGTCTCCGCACTGATTCACACTGCTGATGACTATGGTTATGAAGCCCAGCTACTGAAATCTGCTGTCAGTGTCAACGAACGTCAGCGGTTGATTGCTTTGGAAAAACTCCAACAAGTTCTAAAAATTCTCAAAGGCAAAACAGTCGGACTACTCGGACTAACCTTCAAGCCCGATACCGACGATTTGCGAGATGCCCCAGCGCTCAACCTAATTGAGCAGCTAAACCGACTGGGAGCCAAAGTTAAAGCCTATGACCCCATTGTTTCCCAAACAGGTCTACGTCATGGACTTTCTGGTGTGCTTGTAGAAACCGATGCCGAAAGACTAGCTGACGGCTGTGATGCCTTAGTACTTGTCACCGAATGGAAGCAGTTTAGCACTCTAGACTATGTGAAGATGGCGAAACTGATGGCCCACCCCGTTATCATTGATGGTCGTAACTTCCTCGACCCCGAAGCAATGATACGCGCTGGATTCCAATATGTAGGCGTGGGTAGATAAAAAGTTAAAAGTTAGGAGTTATTAATAAC
>NZ_JADEXF010000968.1 GCF_015207245.1 Nostoc cf. edaphicum LEGE 07299 | reverse complement strand
GGAGCCAGGGGGAGAAAAGAACTTGATTCTCTGACGATAAATCCCGCAAAGTTTCTTTGGTGGACTTATATCTTGTACCAAGCGACTAGAAGTCGCGGCTACACAGACAAAACCTGCCTCCGCAGGTTGAAAAGCCTTGATTTTGCGTTAGTCCGCGTAGGCGGACTTCGTTTGTATAGCCGCGATTTCTAATCGCTAGGGCTAGGTGCAAGATGTGAGTGGACTAATAGTTTAAACTATTGAAAAATCCAAAATTGATTGACTCTGTGCTTACTCAGTTAACGACTATCAATGCCCTGAAACAGCCCACTAGTTCTGCTTGGGTTGAACAAGCGATCGCTAATTTAGATATCATCTTACTCGACCACTCCCACTGTGAACGCAAAGCAGCAGGTGTGGCCTTGAACATGATGTTTCGCTACCCTTCCAACACTAAAATGGTACGGGAGCTAACTGCGATCGCCCGCGAAGAACTAGAACACTTTGAGCTAGTTAACCAATGGTTAGAACGCCGGAATATCTCCCTAGCTCCCCTACCACCGCCTCCATACGGCGCAGGTTTAAAATCTCAAGTACGCTCAAAAGAACCTGAGCGATTTCTGGATTCCTTACTAGTCACTGGTTTAATTGAAGCTCGCTCTCACGAACGCTTGGGACTATTAGCTGCTCACTGTCCAGAGCCAGAGTTAGCAAAATTTTATCGTGGGCTAATGGCATCCGAAGCGCGTCACTACGGTATATATTGGGTTTTAGCTGCTACTTATTTCGACAAAGAAATTGTCATGCAGCGGCTTGATGAATTAGCAATTGTCGAAAGCGAGTTGCTGGCGACTTTGCACCCAGAACCTAGAATTCACAGTTAGTAGAGTAACCCAACAGATATGAAGCTTCAGCTAACACACCTGAGACTGCTTGTCTCCAACTACAAAGATTCTTTTGTGTTCTACCGGGATCTGCTGAAATTTGATGTCGATTGGGGCGATGAAGATAGCGGATATGCTGAGTTTAATACCGGATATCTCAAGCTGGGTTTACTCAAACAAGAATTAATGGCTGAGGTAGTCCCAAGAATTGAACAGCCTTCATACATTGTCAATCGAGATAAGGTTGTTCTGATTTTGGCAGTCGATAACGTGGATGAGGTCTATGAGCAAGTAAAGGATCAAAATGCGCTCGTTGTGAGTCAACCACAAGATCGCCCAAGCTGGGGAATCCGCACAGCTCATTTGCGCGATCCTGATGGCAATCTGATCGAAATCTACAATAATCTAGGAATTATCAGTTAAAAGTTCGCTGTCAACAAGGTTATAAAGTAATTAATCATGAATTAGCATGATGCAGAAATGGCTTTCTATTGTTGGCATTGGGGAAGATGGATTACAGGGGTTAAGCGCGATCGCTCGTTCTTTAGTCGATCGAGCTAAAGTAATTGTGGGAGGCGATCGCCATTTAGCAATGCTCCCTACAGACGATCGACGTGAGAAACTAGTCTGGACATCTCCCATTAGCACTTCTGTAGACGAAATCATCCAGCGTCGGGGTCAGTCAATCTGCGCACTCGCAAGCGGCGATCCGATGTGTTACGGCATTGGTGTCACCTTGATACGGCGAATTCCCGTCTCTGAAATGACGATTATCCCCGCACCTTCAGCCTTCAGTCTCGCCTGTGCCAGGGTGGGATGGTCTTTAACTGAGGTAGAAACTTTAAGTTTGAATAGTCGTCCATCTTCCCTACTCCAGTCCTACATTTATCCGGGAGCGCGGCTGTTGATTTTGAGTGAGGGGAAAGACACACCAGCGATCGTTGCTCAAATTTTGACAAATCGCGGCTATGGTGGCAGTAAAATCACCGTATTGGAGCGTATGGGCGGCGTTCATGAAAGAATTGTGGAAGGTACGGCTGCATCCTGGAGTGAAACTGAAGTTGCAGTGTTGAATGCGATCGCAGTTAATTGTATTGCTGATGCTGGGGTTATCCCATTACCAAGATTACCAGGATTACCAGATAACGCCTACCACCACGATGGACAGTTAACGAAGCGTGAAGTTAGGGCAATCACCCTTGCAGCTTTAGCACCGACACCAGGAGAATTATTGTGGGATGTGGGCGCGGGTTGCGGCTCAATATCAATTGAATGGATGCGGAGTAATGCGCGATGTCGAGCGATCGCGATCGAACAAAACTCGTCTAGACTACTGTATATTGCCGATAATGCCGCGACTCTTGGTACTCCAAATCTGCAAATCATTGAAGGTAAAGCGCCCCATGTTCTGAAAGACTTGCCTACACCAGATGCGATTTTTATTGGTGGTGGGGTGACAGCAACGGGACTTTTTGATGTTTGCTGGGAAGCACTGCGATCGGGTGGACGTTTAGTAGCAAATGTTGTCACGGTAGAGGGTGAGCAAACTTTATTTCAATGGCATGAACGAGTCGGTGGCAATTTAACTCGTATTGCCATTCAGCGTGCGGAACCTATTGGTAAATTTTTAGGTTGGCGAGCAATGGCGGCTGTGACGCAATGGGTAGTAGTAAAGTCTTAAAAATTGCATAGTTAAAGTTATAAGTGCGTAGACGCTTCTACTGTTGGAGACGCTACGCGAACGTCTTGTCGCAGACATCGCTTTGGTAATTTTGTTATAACTTACGTAAATTCTTGCCTTGTTATACGC
>NZ_JADEXF010000010.1 GCF_015207245.1 Nostoc cf. edaphicum LEGE 07299 | reverse complement strand
ACCAAAAGCTGAAACAAAACATCAATTAGAAACAGGAATATCACTTCTACTTTTGGATGCAGAGAACTTAAAATTAGATATTAATTCAGAATTATTTTTAGCTAGTGTTTGCAAGTATCCTCTCAAATTTAAAATGGCATTTGCTAACTGGAAAAATCCAAGTATTGGAAAGCAAGATATTGAACTATATAACCGTGGCTATCAACTTGTCCATGTACCAGAAGGTAAGGATAGTGCTGATGCAAAAATGATTGCTTTCGGTGCTTGTATTGTACGCTCTTATCCAACAGTTAAAGAAATATTAGTCTGTTCTAGCGATGGAATTTTAATTCACCTTTGCAATGAACTCCAAAACCAAGGATTAATTGTCTATTGGGTACGTAGACAAGGGCAAACTTTGCATATAGAAAACCGAAATACTGGCAAATTAACTCATTATTCTTTAGCAATGGCAACAGAAGTTCCATCCTTGGAAAAAGTGGTTGAGCAAATTCAAGATTTAATTAAAAACGAACAAGACTCAATCAATACTCGATTACACAGGTTAACAACTATTGCAAGTTTATTTCAAGAAAGATCCAATATCACTAATAAATCTAATCATAAGCAACCAGAAATTGAAGAAATTACCCCTATTATAGATAATTTATCTGCACAATCAATTCAAGAAGAAGATTCTGCGGAAATCCCTAATGAAAAAACATTAGATAAATTATTATTAAAGATTCTTCAAGATATACAAACAAAGTCTCCCCAAACTCAAGTGTCTGTGTCCAAACTAGGCTCAGAGTTACGGAGAATAACCGGAGAATCTCCTAATTCAATTATTAAAAAATTAAAGTTAGGTTCCAATTTTACCAAATATCTAAAATCATCTCCCACGTTTACATTAAAAATGAATGGCAAGGAATATGAGGTAATGCCGCTATTCTCCGAATAGATACTTTTTAGATGTCTACGTACAACCTGAGCCTATAATTCAGTATTATGTACAAAGATGTAAAGAAATGTAAATAATACGATGCAGGATAAAGTTGTTGTTATTGTCGGTGCTACTGGTGGTATTGGTTCAGCTTTAACACAAAAACTTGCACCTACCAAAGCCCAGTTGGTACTGGCTGCGAGAGATACAGTTCGTTTAACCACATTGGCTGCTGATTTCCCAGGACAAGTTTTCACTGTTCCCACCGATATTACTGACCCCCAACAGGTAGATACTTTGATAGAAAAGACGATCGCTGAGTTTGGTCAAATTGATATTTTAGTGAATGCAGCTGGTGCTGGTATACTCAAGCCCTACAACAGCCTAGAACCCGCTGATTTAGACAAAATGTTAGATGTCAACTTAAAAGGTAGCTTTTACACTACTCAGGCGGCTGCTGAAGAGATGCAAAAGCGCAAGTCTGGTCACATCTGTAATGTAGTAGGAATTCTGGGCAAGCATTCGATGGGGATGGCAGCGGCTTATTCGGCTTCTAAGTTTGGTGTTGTCGGTTTTAGCAAGTGCATGGCAGAGGAACTCAAGCGTTTTGGTATCAAGTTCACGCTATTCTACTTTGGTGGGGTAGATTCTCCTTTTTGGGATAACGTCAACCTAAAAGTAGACCGTAAAAAAATGCTCAGTCCTGAAACTGCTGCCAATGCGATTTTCTTTGCCCTTTCTGCCGAACCTCAAGCTGTACCAATGGAAATTAACATTCAACCTGATAGTCATTTATTCTTTTAGAGTGGGAGTACGCTTACATAATTCTTGCTTAGGAAAGAAGTGAAAATCTAGCAAAAAAGGCAAAATTTACAGATATATAAACTGTTATGCTTGATTTTCAATATCTATGAAAATTGATCACGTTCATTTCTATGTAGAAGATGCCAAAGTGTGGCGAGATTGGTTTGTACGCCATCTTGGTTTTCAAGCAGCAACCGATCGCATCAGTTCATTTCACACTTGTACAGAAGTGGTGAAAAATGGTAGTGTCTGCTTTTTTCTATCTTCACCCCTGTTGCCTACAAGTCCAGTAGCTGAATTTCTGCGTCAATATCCACCTGGTGTGGCAGATGTCGCTTTTGCTGTCGAAGATGTCGAAGGCGCGATCGCACTAGCTCAAAAACACGGTGCAACAATCTTACAACCCATCCAGGAACGTCAGGTAGGTACGGCGTTGATCAAATGTGGCAAAATTGCCGCCTGGGGTGGACTGACTCATACTTTGATAGAAAGGTCATTAGTCAGTGGTCATTTGTCATTGGTTTTTGACAAAGGACAAATGACTAATGACAAAGGACAAATAACTAATGACAACACTTTTACCGCCATAGATCACATAGTGTTAAATGTGGCAGTTGGTGAATTGGATCGTGCTGTGGCTTGGTACGAAAAAATTCTAAATTTTCAACCCCAGCAGGCATTTAAAATTAAAACCAATCGCTCTGCTTTACACAGCCAGGTGATGGTTTCACATAACGGTAGCGTCCAATTGCCAATTAATGAACCGGCTTCCAAGAATTCTCAAATTCAGGAATTTCTAGATGTCAATCGGGGGCCAGGAATTCAACATATTGCCTTGCGGACGACTAATCTTGTGAGTGCGATCGCTAAATTTCGTGCCAGTGGTTTATCCTTACTCTCGGTTCCGCAAACCTACTACTCGCAACTAAAACAGCGACCAGGAATTACGCTATCACCTCTAGAACTAGAAGCGATCGCTCAACAGGAAATTCTAGTGGACTGGCAAGAATGTACTCCTTTAGAGGAGGGAAATACCGCGCCTTTATTACTACAAATTTTTACCCAGCCAATATTTGAACAGCCGACATTTTTCTTTGAGTTTATTGAACGCCGTTTCCAAGCTCAAGGTTTTGGCGAAGGTAACTTTCGTGCTTTATTTGAAGCCATTGAAAGCGAACAAATCAAACGCGGTACTTTGCAATGATGCCTGAGTACAAAATCTCAATTGAAATTCAGCCAGACTCCAAACAAGTTGATTTTGTAGACAAGCAACTTCAGGAATTTAATGTAAGTAAGATTGGAGATTACCAATATAAGCCACTGTTTCTATTGCTTCGTGATTCAGAAGAAAATGTAGTGGGTGGCTTGGAAGGTTTTATTGGCTTGGGATGGTTCCATATTGCTACTCTCTGGATTGCAGAGGAGTTAAGAGGTGATGGATATGGAAAAGCACTACTTTTGGCAGCAGAACAAGAAGCTGTTAGTCATGGCTGTTTAAACGTATATGTTTTTACTTACAGCTTCCAAGCTCCTGAATTTTATCAGCACTTGGGATATGAAGTTTTTGGAGAGTTAGAAGATTTTCCTCCAGGTCATCGTCGATACTTTCTTAAAAAGAGTTTACAAAAAACCTTTAGCTAGACTTAATACCCTCAAAAAATAGCCATACATCTGAGATAAACTTAATAAAAATTAACTTTTACCGCCGATGCTAAGACTGATTACTGACTTCGACGGCCCAATTATTGATGTTTCCGAACGGTACTACCGTGTTTATCAATTCTGCTTAGATAAAACCCGTCGCCCAGATCAAGTAGTGCAAGAACTTCCGAAAGCGGAATTTTGGCAGTTAAAGCGATCGCGTGTTCCCGAAAAACAAATCGCCTTAAATTCCGGGTTAGACGAAGCCCAAGCTCAAGAATTCGCCCAACTAAGACGGCAAACGGTGCATACAGAACCTTATTTTAACTATGACACTCTCGCACCTGGTGCTGTGGATGCACTGTTAAAAATTCAACAAGCTGGAATTGATTTAGCAGTTATGACCATGCGCCGAGTTCGAGAACTAGATTATGCTTTCAAAAAACACGATTTAGGGAGATTTTTCCCGGAAAATCGTTGTTATTGCTTGAGTAAGGACTACGTGAAGACTCGTGATATTGAAGATAAACCCTTGTTAATGGCTAGGGCATTAAAAGAACTGCCCCCGTCTGCTGATACCTGGATGGTGGGAGATACGGAAGCCGACATCACCGCTGCGAAAAATTATGGTATTAAGGTAATGGCTGTAGAATCCGGGATTCGCGATCGCACCCAACTAGAACTTTACCACCCCGACTTAATTGTTCAGGATTTTAGCGCTGCTGTAGATTTAGTTCTAAAAGCTAAATATCTTGTCTAAAAAGGCTCTGTAGAAGCAATTAAGGTTGCAAATTAAAATAGGAGTCAGAATAGGTATTCTGACTCCTGACTTTTTATTTTAGAAGAACACACATAAACCATGTCTTCTTTATCGAAACCTGCTTAAGGCAGTAGTTTAACGTAGAAAACTACTAACTAACCACAACAATATAAACGTCACTACAGTAGAGAACTGATTCGTTTCCAGACTGAGAAATGATATTTGTGGTAAGAGCCAGCTAGCAACTAGTCCCCCAACGATTAGGCCAATTATTAAACTGACCAGGGTGAACAAAACTGCTCGGCCAAATTTGCTTTCCTTGCGATTAAGAAAGTAAATACTAGTGCCTACGCCAACCACCAATGCTAACTGCAAAACCTGATCGCCTCCCTCTGGATAGAACAGGCTAATAGAACTCAAACCGAGAAACCAAGCTCCTGGTAAGAGTATATCCGCAGGTGCTGGCTGATCCAGCATCCGTTGCAGCCATGCAGGTGACTGCTCACGAGGGGTTGGACTTTCTTTAGGAGGCGATTGCACTCGCAACTCTGGAAACCGTATCCGCTCAGGGACTTTGATTTTTCCTTCCTGGCGCATCCGTAAGCGATCCATTAAAATCGCATCGTAAGCCGCCTCAATCACTTCTAAATGCTTGGCATCGCCATTATGTTGCTCGAATAGGCGATTACGAGCATCCTGAATTTCATCGAAGCTAGCCTCTTCTGATACCCCAAGTTTTTCGTAGGGATTTTGATCGCTCATGGGAGTTTGTTACTTCAGCCTCAATCAGCGGCAGTCTTTTATCGAATAAAAAACAGTTTTAGGTTTTATGTCGATCGAAACTAAAGTCTCGACCTATTTATATGCCCTACCAGGATAGTAGCACGGGTTAGTTTGATCGACTTTGTAATTTCAACTATAGTCACTTTAACATATTGCTATAACTCCGTGTATACCCTCATGTCGTTGTCTAATTCTGGCTCTAATCTAGAATTTGAACGGAGAGTACCTAAAAGTCATGGTTTTTATGAAAAAATCAACTTTAATGTTTCAAACTTGGCAACTTACTGTGCCCTAAAATAGTTTTTTTTAATTATACTGAATAATCGCTTGTGGTATATATCCACATATCGATTTAAAATTGAAACGTTTTAAGTTACCACCTAACTGGGATCGAGAAGGTGTCTTGCTATCAAGAACGGTTGCAGTTCAAGTCAGAGCGCTTATATACTGTTGGCTAACAGAAGTTTCGCCTTCTCATTGCCCACAATCCTGATTAGAGTATTTATTTTAGAATAATCGGGATTGTTATACCGTAGCCATGTAGATTCTTAGTTAGTCCTAAAGTGGCAACTGCGTTTTTACGCAACTCTCTTGTTAATCTTACGAATTTTTGTGCAAAGTAATGGTCATGGCTCCTGCCAAGATTCTTGTAGTTGACGACGACCCTGCGGTTCGGAATTTAATCCAACGCTTTTTGATTAAACAGAACTATCAGGTGGAGGCTGCCGAAGACGGAAAGACAGCCTTAAATCTATTTGAGCAATTTAACCCCGATTTGGTGATTCTAGATGTGAATTTACCAGATGTCACAGGGTTTAACCTCTGCCAAGAGATGCAAAGTCGTAATGGTGTTTTTGTTTTGATGTTGACTAGCCGTGCTGACGAAGCTGATAAAATTCGCGGCTTTGCAAAAGGTGCTGACGACTATCTCACCAAGCCTTTTGGACTAGGAGAGCTAGAAGTTAGAGTCGGAGCTATTTTGAGGCGTCAGCGAGTGATAACTACTGCCGAGCAGAAACGCTTGGTATTTGAAAAACTTATGATTGACCCAGTGCGACGGGAGGTAGCACTTAATAACCAACCAGTACCTTTAACTGCTCTGGAATTTGACTTGTTACATTTTTTAGCTAGTCATCCAGGCCGAGTTTGGCGGCGGGCAGAGCTAATCCAAGAGGTGTGGGATTATGAATATGTCGGCGACCAGCGGGTTGTAGATGTTCATATCGGCCAAATTCGCAAGAAGATTGAAATTGATGCTAGTCAGCCAGCATTAATTCAAACTGTACGTGGCGTAGGCTATAAGTTTGAATCTGCTGCTCACCCCCAGCAGTTGGAAGGCAAGTCCTGAGTTTATAGTCTAGAGTTTTTTAACTCTTGACTGTTGACTCTTGGGGTAGTGGTTGGTGAATTTTCTTAGTTTTACTAACAGACAAATTTAGATAATCAAAATAAGTAGATATTCCTCAAATACACGCCAAACAGTGATTTGAGATATTTATTTATCTATCTATTTAAGATAGTGGACAGTAAAGAGAGTCCACTGGAAAATATTTATTGGTATGTAACCGTTTTGGTAGATATAACGGTGCTGAGATTGGAGTTCATAGGGTACATAGTTGTGCATTGGTAGTCAACTTAAGCTAAAGTCCCCTTAAAAGCCCGTTTCTAGCCTCTGTCTGGAAATACTGCTTATTGAGCTGCTGCCGTAAGTCAGGGAAGCGGCAGCCTCAACATAGGTATTCTCGGTTGGAGACTGAGAACAAAGGTAAATTCCGCTCTATTACCAAATACTTTTGGCAATAAGAGAAACTATTAGAACTTTTTTATCGATCGGAATCTACCGATCTTTTTTATTGTAATATTGCCGATCGCTATTAGCTTAAAACCCCGTTAATGGGGCACGGTATGGCGTGCCCATTAATAAATAGGGGAATAATGCCCTTTGTAACCAGTAGCTATGGGGTGTCTAGTAAATTAGCTGTTGCTGGTGAGTCGGTACAGGGCATTTCTACTGTGGAGTGATGGAACAAAGTTTCCAGATAGACTCGAGCAGCACGGCGATCGCTATCTCCATTTTGGAGTAAAAACAATGATAGTGCCGCCGTCAATACTCTGTTTTCATCCCAATCGGGATGGGTTTCTAAGTAGTTTTTTAAGGATTCGTGGAGTGTTTCAGGAATTTCTGTAAAGATGCTAACCGTTGATTTCATGAGATTTTCCTCCTATGAGGATAATCAAGAGGGACAAGTTGCTTGCGGTAAAGCGGTTTAGGGCTTTACACGCTCTTTCGCTATCCCGACAATCTGCGCTTACATCTGCTGGTAATATATTTTACACATTTGATGCCAACGGTTGAACGGAATTATAAAAGCAAGCCGCATCATTGTGCGCCAAGAGGGGGTGGGTTTGTCAATGCTGCGAAATGTTAAAAACGATGGTATAAAAAATAAATACGAACGAAAGAATCAGTATTTAAGCCTATTTTTTGTTACTTTACTTCATAAAAACTCAGTCCTTAAACTTCTTTGCTACTTGTAATCAACAATCCCCAGTAAGACAGCAAGAAGCCTATTAGCTCGTATAGCACCTGTGGAAAACTGCTAAAATCCCTGTGGAAACCCTGTGGAATGAGTGAGGAAAATAGTAACCAATGATAAGAATTACAAAAATGTCATCAATTTATGACATTTAAACTCATGAAATTAGCTTCTCAATCTCAGTTATCATCGTGGTTGCCCTCGATACATCCCCAGGTCTGGATTTTCGCAATTGGTAGATTTCTCTCGGAAGTTGGTACCGGCTTTACCCTGTTTTACGCCCCCATCTTTTTTGTTAATCAGCTTGGTTTATCTGCAACCAGTGTTGGGGTAGCCTTGGGTAGCGCTTCGATTTCCGGCATCGTAGGGCGGATTGCGGGTGGTTCTTTGGCTGATTCTGAATATTGGGGACGCCGCCGCACTTTGTTGCTAGCGACGGCGATTTCAGCAATTGGTTCTCTAGTTTTAGCTGCAACCAATAATTTCACTTCTTTGGTAATCGGTAGCTTGATTAGCGGTTTAGGGATAGGTTTCTATTGGCCGGCGGCTGAAGCTGTGGTTGCTGACGCTAGCCAAATTGATAATCGCCGGGAAACTTTTGCGTTAGCGAAGCTCACCGAAGGTATCGCCCGACTAGCTGATAATCTGGGGTTAGCGATCGGAATTCTGCTGGCTGGGTTTTTGATCGCGATAATTGGGAGTTATCGCTGGCTATTTGTGATTGATGCCATCTCTTTTATGGTATTTTTTGGAGTTGTCTATGTAGGGATTAATGAAACAGAACACCAGCAGATAGAGGAATCTGAAAAAACAGAACTTTTTACTGCATGGATGGCAGTATTAAGCGATCGCCGTTTCCTGGTCTACATCGCAGTTAATATATTCTTTACAATCTATATTTCTCAAATCCACAGCACCCTGCCGCTTTACTTCAAAAATTTTGTCCTTGTCGAAAGTACTGCCAAGGCATTTACTGAAACTACCATTAGCGGACTATTTGCTTGGCATCTGGTGTTCGCAATTATTTGTCAGTTACCTGTTACCAGCATCTTAAAACGTTGTTCTCACACACTCGCACTTACTGTTTCTGCGATTTTCTGGGCAATTAGTTTTGGGCTGATTTGGGTAAGCGGGATAGCCCCATCTCATCATCTGCTTTGGGTAACATTGGCATTGGGAGTATTTGCTGTGGCGATTGTTTCCTATACCCCATCTGCTGCCTCTTTAGTAACTGAGTTAGCCCCGGAAAATCAACGCGGCGTTTATTTTTCCATCAACGCTTTATGCTGGGCTGTTGGCTCTTTTATTGGTCATCCCTTGGGTGGATGGGCATTAGATCAACCACAAATTATTACCAATAGTTACTGGCTAGGCTTCATCTTGAGCGTAGCGATCGCTGTGGCAATTTTACAGTATCTCAATCGAATTTTGGCTGAGTAATCACCAAAGTGGTATTATACTCATGTTTAGCTATTTTATAGGGAGCGAAATCATAGTGGTACGTTGATACAACAAACGGACAAATAATTTAAATCGCTGCGATTGGACTAAAAGCCCAATAAATTTTGATTTTTTGTTTGTTGTAATTGCGTCATAATCCACCGTGAATATTCCTTCCTCGTATCTCGAAAAAATTCGTGCTATCTATCCCAATATCTCTGTTAAGCATCTTGACTTTAATCAAGATGGAATGGTTAACGATGTGGTGATTGTTAATCATGAGATGGTATGTCGCTTTGCCAAAGATGATTGGGGAAAACAGGTACTTTCCCATGAAGCTAAGGTGTTGGAAGTGGTGCAAAAGTATGTTGAACTGCGAGTTCCGCACTTTGAACACCTAGAAGAAGGCTTTGCTAGCTACAGATTTATTCAAGGTGAACCGCTATCTCGTAACATCCTACTGAAGCTGAGTGAAGCATCACAAGCGCGTATCATCTCCCAACTAGCCAGATTTCACCTACAATTGCACAGCATCCCCTATGAAATTTTAGTTAATGCTGGGATATCTTTTTCTGGTGCAAAACGTTCTCGTGAAGATTGGTTGCAGTTGTATGATCAAGTCAAGGAAACTCTCTTTCCTCACTTATGGCGTCATCAGCAAACTTGGATACATGAACTTTTTGCGCCCGTAATTACAGGTGAACTTGACCTCAGCTACACACCCGTACTGATCGATGGCGATAAAGCAGTGTATCACATTCTGTTTGACCCAATTTCAGAAAGCATCAGCGGTCTGATTGATTTTGGTACGGCTGGTTTGGGAGATGCAGCTTGTGATATTGCCGTGCAACTTAGTAATTATGGAGAAAGTATTGTGCGGCGTATGGAAAGCGACTATCCGATGTTACCAGATGTCATCGATCGCGCACGTTTCTGGGTGGGGACACTTGAACTTCAGTGGGCTTTGGCTGGAGTAAAGTTTAACCATATCTCATTATCATTGGCACATATTGGTTTAGCCAGAGAGGTTCAACCTTTAGGTACACGGTTAAGTTAACCCAGCATAGCCAAGAAAAAACTATACGCTTGTCTAATTCTAAAGACTGGCGAAGTTGGGGAACAAAGTTTTATATTTACTTCCCCTACTCGCTCATTCATTTGCCTACATTCTTTATTGACGGCGTTCTTGCAGCTTACGATACACCGATTTTAAATCCACTTGATGGTGAGCTAAGGCAACCAAAGTATGATATAGCAAATCAGCCACTTCACCTGCGATCGCATCTGCTTCATCATCCTTAAAAGCCATTACCACCTCAGCGGTTTCCTCACCAATCTTTTTCAAAATTTTGTTATCGCCACCTGCAAAGAGTTTACAAGTGTAAGAACTTTCAGTAGGATTATCGCGGCGATCGCATATTATTTGAAACAATTGCGACAATGTATCACCTGGTGGTGCAGCAATTTTTCCTTCTATTTGGTGAAAACAACTGCGTTCTCCAGTATGGCAAGCAACATCTCCTAATTGTTCTACCCCGATAAGCAGGGCATCACTATCACAGTCATAACGGATACTTTGCACTTTTTGGATATGTCCAGAAGTCGCCCCTTTGTGCCACAATTCTTGCCGGGAACGACTCCAAAACCAAGTTTCTTCAGTTTCTAAAGTCTTTTGTAGCGACTCCTGATTCATCCACGCCATCATCAGGATAGTACCATCTAGATAGTCTTGGACAATTGCAGGCACTAGACCCCGTTCATCGTAGCGAATTTTCTCAACCGGGATAGTGTAATGCAGCGATCGCGAATCGTTAGAAGACATACCAGCTAGTTTGCTCTAATGAGAATAATTTATGGATTCACGATACCATTCAAAATAGAACAGTCGGTATGTTTTTTTTGAATTAAATATTTAAAGTCAAGTCTTCATTGGACTTGCATAACATAATGTTATTTTTTTGGTTCCGCTAATTTTATAGGATAGAAATTCTAAGCAGTGTTTGACCCTATCCTAAGATAGAGCTTTTTATTGCCCACTGTTAGGAGAGAACTTTGGTAAATACCACAATTAAAACAACAAAATCACAAGAAGTCTTCGCCGCTGCTCAAAATCTCATGCCCGGAGGAGTCAGTTCTCCAGTTCGTGCCTTTAAATCTGTGGGCGGACAACCCATCGTTTTTGATCGTGTCAAAGGCGCGTATATTTGGGATGTAGATGGCAATAAATACATAGACTATGTAGGCACTTGGGGCCCAGCTATTTGTGGTCATGCTCATCCAGAAGTCATTGCAGCATTGCATGAAGCTTTAGAAAAAGGCACCAGTTTCGGCGCTCCCTCAGTCCTAGAAAATGTTTTGGCAGAAATGGTCATTGATGCCGTTCCTAGCATCGAAATGGTCAGATTTGTCAACTCTGGAACTGAAGCCTGTATGGGAGTTTTGCGGCTGATGCGGGCTTTCACCAACCGAGACAAAATCATCAAATTTGAAGGTTGCTACCACGGACACGCCGATACGTTTTTAGTAAAGGCGGGTTCTGGTGTTGCCACACTTGGCTTGCCAGACTCACCAGGAGTACCTAAAGCAGCAACTAGCAGTACTCTAACTGCACCTTTCAATGACCTAGAAGCAGTCAAAGCTTTATTTGAAGAAAACCGCGACGAGATTGCCGGTGTCATTCTTGAGCCAGTCGTCGGCAATGCTGGATTTATCGCACCGGATGCTGGCTTCCTAGAAGGGTTACGGGAACTAACTCACGAATATGGAGCGTTGTTGGTATTTGATGAAGTGATGACAGGTTTCCGCATTGCTTACGGTGGCGCTCAAGAAAAATTTGGCGTCACTCCCGATTTAACAACCTTGGGTAAGGTGATTGGTGGTGGTTTGCCAGTAGGAGCTTATGGTGGTCGCCGAGATATTATGTCAATGGTTGCACCTGCCGGCCCCGTATATCAAGCTGGGACTCTTTCTGGTAATCCCTTGGCGATGACTGCTGGGATTAAGACTTTAGAATTGCTGCAAAAGCCAGGTACTTACGAGTCTCTTGAGCGAATTACTAAAAAACTAGCAGATGGTTTGCTGCAAATTGCCAAAGAAACTGGTCATGCAGCTTGCGGTGGTCAAATCAGCGCCATGTTCGGCTTATTCTTTACCGCTGGCCCAGTTCATAACTACGAAGATGCGAAAAAGTCTGATACAGCCAAATTCGGACGCTTCCATCGCGGGATGTTAGAGCGTGGTATTTACTTAGCACCCTCTCAATTTGAAGCTGGGTTTACATCTTTTGCTCACACTGAAGAAGACATTGAGCAGACTTTAGCAGTTGCACGGGATGTAATGTCTAGCCTGTAATTCGAACTTAGTCCAAGTAGTGGAGTCAGGAGCGGAGGCTTCCTCCATTCAGAAACTGGCATTGTGTTAGCTGAAAGTACGGCATTATTAGATTGTTGATGGGCCGTACTTTCCGCGCTAACCTACCCGACATTTAAATTTCTAAAAAATTTCAAAATTGTTTCTGACAAAAAAACCGTCCAAAATTACCATCTGAACGGGATTTTTCCTATTAATACTTGATACGAACCTGGCCTGCTATAGGTTGTACTGGTATCTAAAAACTACAAGTCAGGAGGTAAAATTACCTGATCGATTGCATGGATTACACCGTTGCTACCTGTAATATCTGCCTGTGTTACTTTAGCGTCATTGACAGTTACACCGGTAGCAGGATCAACTTTAACGTTGATTGCACCACCTTCAAGGCTTTTAACTTCGCCAGACTTTAAATCAGTGGACAATACCTTACCAGTCACTACATGGTAAGTTAAAATCTTGAGCAATACTTCTTTGTTATCTGGCTTTAACAATTCTTGCAAAGCATCTGCTGGCAACTTAGCAAAAGCTGCATCAGTGGGTGCGAAAATAGTTAAGTTATCTTTGCCTTGTAAAGCTCCGGTCAATCCTGCTGCTTTCAAAGCCTTGGTCAAGGTGGTAAAGGAAGCGTTTGACTCTGCCAAGGCTAACAAGTTTTTGCCTTGATTGCTGGTTGCCCCTGGTGCTGGTGGAGTTGTGGTCGGTGTCTCAGTAGGTTGAGTACCTGGGGTGACGGGTGTAGGTTCACTAGGTGTAACACTACCACCACCACGGTTATAGGGAGGCTCGTTGAAAATACTTGGTCTGGGATTTACCGCTCCACCACTTTTCTGTGCTACTTGTCTGCGTTTGGTATTGCCCTTTTCTATTTGGGAAGCGCCTTCAGCAGGTGTGTATTGATTGTTTGCTTGAAGGCGTTGACCTTGGTTATAAGAAGCTTCGTTGAAAATACTGGGGTTAGGATTTAATACCTCTTTCGCATCAGATGGTAAAGTAATGAGGACGCTGAAACTAGTAAATCCTGCTATGCCTGCCAACGTGGTCAGCAATTTGCTGTAATTTGTCTTCATAAATTTTGTTTTTTTTGTCCACACATTACATAAAGATTTATAACATTTTGCTATGCACAAAATCTAACTCAAGAGGGAAGTAAGATTTTTCTCTAGAAGAGTTTGTGCTAGTGAGGTAAAATATTTAACCTCGATTCACGCCGATCGGCATGAAATATATCTACCATATATTTCATGTAAATTGAGCAAATTTTCTCCATCACACCAAAATTTAAAAATCCCACTCGGTGTAAAGTAAATTCTCAGAAAGTGTGAAAATCTCACCTCTACAAGTTATGAGTTACCATTAGCTCCAAATAAAAATTATATTTAAAAGACAATTTATATACAAACTCGTACGTAAATTAATAGTTGATTCATAAATCCTGAATTATATAGAGAATAAAGCTATATTTCAGAATTAACCCTGTCTCTTA
>NZ_JADEXF010000967.1 GCF_015207245.1 Nostoc cf. edaphicum LEGE 07299 | reverse complement strand
AGCTTAGGGTATATACAGCCTCTGCAATGAGTATTGGTTATTCCAAGAACTTTTCATGCCCCATATTCATTATTCTCAGTTACTGCGTTATGGCATCGTTGTATTAATTGTCGCACTTGCACTAGGGCTAATGTTGATGCTAGACCCCTGGTTAAACATGAGTGGAACTCCTTTCCTGCTGTTTTTTAGCGCTGTAATGTTGAGTGCTTGGTATGGTGGTTTGAAGTTAGGGTTGTTAGCAACTTTTTTGTCTGCGTTACTGAGCAATTACTTCTTTCTCCTCCCAGCTTATGAGCTGAGTTTTGACTTATCTAATTCTGTGCGAATTGGGTTGTTTGCATTACAAGGATTACTCTTTAGTATCTTATGTGAAACATTAAAGACTGCGAAAAGACAAGCTGATAGAAATCTGCAACAGCTGAGAATTAGTGAAGAAAGATTTAAATTAGCATTAAGTAGTTCAGATATCGTGGTTTTTCAACAGGATCGTGATTTGCGATATCAATGGGTTCATAATCCTCAAGGTCTAGAAACTACTGAGGAAATATTAGGTAAGTCTGATGATGAATTTTTCTCAGCTATAGTCGCAGAGAAATTGAAGGCAATTAAGCTAAAAGTAATAGAGACTGGTGTTGCAACCCGTGAAGAAGTTTATCTGACAATTGGTGGAAAAGACCGTTATTACGATTTGCTAGTTGAACCACTAAGGGATTTAGATAATAGTATTCAGGGTATCACCTGTGCAGGTGTGAATATTACTGAGCGCAAGCAGGCAGAACTAGAAAAAGCTAGGTTGCAGCAAGAACTTCAGCAAGCTATTGGGCAAAAAGACGAATCTCTGGCATTAGTCGATGCTTGGCTTACTAGTTCACCAGTGGCGCTGGCTTTTCTTGATAGTGAACTTCGCTACGTTCATGCTAATGAAGCGTTGGCAGCTATTAACGGTGTACCGCAAACTCAACATATTGGTCGCACTTTTAAGGAAGTACTACCAGAATGGGCAGCGCAAATTGAGCCTATTTTTGAGCAAGTGATGAAGACTAGGCAGCCCTTACTCAACCAGGAAGTGAGCGGTGAAACCTATCCGCCTGGGGTATATCGTTATAGTCTTGTCAGCTATTATCCGGTTTGTTTGCCGGATGGGCAGTTGTTGGGAGTGGGCATTAGTTCAATTGATATTACTCAACTGAAACAAACTGAACAAGCATTACGGGAAAGCGAAGCTAAGTTTCGTAGTGTGGTTGATTCCAATATGATTGGTATTGGCTTCTGGAGTAAAGATGGGGGGATTACAGACGCTAACGATGCTTTGCTGAATATGGTGGGTTATACCCGTGAAGAATTAGTTTCTGGAAAAATTAACTGGCAAGACCTAACTCCTACAGAGTACGTGCAACTCGATAAGGAAGCAATAACTCAATTTCAAGACAGTTCTTTTTGCACGCCATATCAAAAAGAATATATCCGTAAAAACGGCTCACGTTTCCCGATTTTGATAGGTGGTAGCCATTTTGAAGGGACTGTAGATCGAGGAGCTTTTTTTATTCTCGATATTACAGAGCGCAAGCAGGCTGAGGAAAGACTCCGCTATATCGCCCAAATTAGTACTTTACTCTCTACTTTGCTAGATTATGAACAAACCTTAGAAGAGATCGCTAAAATCTCAGTTCCTCAGCTTGCTGATTGGTGTAGTGTCGATATTTTAAATGAAGATGGTTCCATTCGCCGCCTACCCATTGCTCATGCAGACCCATCAAAAGCAGAGTTGGCGCGTCAACTTCAGGAGTATGTGACAGATTACAAAGGTGCAAGTGCAATTACTAAAGTATTGCAAACCGGGCAAAGCGAATTAATCTCAGAGGTATCTGATTCGCTATTAGTGGCAAGTACTCAGAATCATGAACACTTAGAACTTGTTCGGCAATTGGGGATGAAGTCTGTGATGATTGTGCCGTTAATCGCAAAAGGGCGAGTACTCGGCACCATCAGTTTTGTCACCGCAGAATCAAACCGTTGCTACGATCGCACTGACCTAACTTTAGCAACAGATATTACCCATCGTGCTGCCTTAGCAGTGGAAAATGCCCAACTTTATCGAGACATCCGCCAGGCTTTAATCCATTATGCCGAATCTCTATCTCTCCTAGATGCGTTGCTCGGAGCGGCTCCTATTGCCATATGCTTTTTGGATCGGGAACTGCGATATATCCGCATTAATCAAGTTTTCGCTGACATTAACGGTTTAGCTATAGAAGAACATCTAGGACGCAAATTTAGGGAAGTGTTGCCAGCAATGGCGGCTGAGTTAGAGCCACAGTTACAGCGCGTGTTAGATACTGGAGAACCCCTGCTGAATATGGAAATCAGCGGTGAGACAAGGGAGCAACCCGAACGTTACGGTTACTGGCTGGGCAACTATTACCCAGTTCATAACGCAATGGGTGAAACGGTAGGAATTGGAATTATTTTGGCAGATGTTACCGCAGCAAAGCAAACAGAAGTTGCTTTGCGAGAAAGCGAAGAAAGGTTTCGGGCAATGTTCAATCAGGCAGCTGTCGGTATTACTCTCGTGGGGTTGGATGGAGGATTTCTGCAAATTAATCCTGCCCTATGCGAAATTACTGGCTATAGCCATGAAGAGTTAATTCAAATGAACTTTCAGGAAATTACCCACC
>NZ_JADEXF010000966.1 GCF_015207245.1 Nostoc cf. edaphicum LEGE 07299 | reverse complement strand
GAAGAGTATGGCTGTTTCTCTAACTTTTCGTCCCACGGCTTTGAATTAGATGGATTGTATTGGTCAACTAGCGAACACTACTTTCAGGCGCAAAAGTTTGTGGGTACACCTCATGTAGAACAAATCCGCCTAGTTAAAACACCTAAAGATGCAGCAAGAATGGGGCGTGAGAGAACGCGTCCCTTACGCCAAGATTGGGAACAGGTTAAAGATGACATCATGCGGCAAGCTGTGCTGTGCAAATTTCAAACTCATACAGATATTAGAGATATTTTACTTTCTACAAACAATGTAGAAATTGTTGAAAACTCGCCTATCGATTTTTACTGGGGTTGCGGAGCGGATGGGAGTGGTAAAAATATACTAGGAAAAATTTTAATGGAGGTGCGGGATATTCTGCACCATACATACAGGGTATATTGATAATAAAACTATTAAATAAGTTTTTTAATCGAAGTACTCCGGACATAGAGAATATGAATAAAGAAGAAATAGAGACGATCGCAAATAATCTAAAACTGCTATATAGTTATTACTCTTCATGAGTAATAATCTAAAATTCTCGATTAAGCATTCTATAGCGATCACTATATAAACTCTCATTTTTCCTAAACTTATGCTGTGGTAAACCAGCTGGTGAAAGATATATCTTGGTTTTGGGAACACTAGATTTAGCACTAGACTTCACAGGAAGGAGTTGATGTCTAAAGGCGAATGGAATAACTAGATCGAAAAATACAGTTCCCTTGCAATTACCCATAACATACCTAAAACCAGTGAAGCGTAATACAATTACCCATGAATTTGACTCTGGTTCACAAGCGGAAATAATACCTCTACAAGAAAGTGATGACCACTTGTCAGAAGCGTCCAAGTTACTAAGGCAAGGAATTCAACAGCAGCAAGGTGGCGAATTAATAACGGCTATGAAGTCTTTACAGCAATCCTTGGGGCTGTTTCAAGCAGTTGGCGATTTAGAAAAACAGGCACAGGTACTTTCTTTTTTAGGATTGGTAACTTACAGCGCTGGAGACTACAAGGGTGCTATCTCTTATTCCCAACAGTGTCTTTCTTTACTCAATAACACTTCAGATTTAGCATTGCAAATGCAATCTCTTTCCCATTTAGGCAATGCATACCGCCACCTGAATGACCATAATAAAGCTATTGAGTTTCTAGAAAAATGTTTGAGAATAACGCAGCAACTTCAAGACAAACGCAGTCAAGTAGCAGCACTGAATAATCTAGGATTGGTGTATAAAGCTTTAGGCAACTTTACACAGGCCATTGAGTATCAGCAGCAAAGTCTAGAGATTGTGCGGGAACTCAAAGATAATTGGGGCGAAGAACAGGTACTCAAGAATCTAGGTAATGCTTGGTATGCTTTGAACAATTACCAAAAAGCGATCGCCTATTATGAGCAATGTGTAGTACTATCGCGCTCCTTAAAAAATGTTCGCAGTGCTTCTCAAGTGCTAAAAAATCTGGGCAATGCTTGTTATGCTTTAAGTGATTATACCAAAGCCATTAAGTATTATGAAGATCGGTTGCAATTAGCTAGACAAATTCCAGATAAGCGTATCGAGGAACAGTCTTTAGGTAATTTAGTAGTTGCTTGTGAAGCTTTGGGTGACTATAAAAAAGCAATTACATATCATGAAGAACGTTTGTTGTTAGCTAGGAGTATGAAAGATCGACGCAGTGAAGAAGAAGTTCTTAGTCGTCTGAAAGCCGCTTATGAAGCCTTGGGTGATTATGCCAAAGCTATGCAATATCAGCAGGGAACATCTTCAAATAGTTAAGAAGCCAGACCGAAAAACAATTCAAATTTACTCGCACAAATCAATTCCCCCGATTGTCTTTTGTTGTTGGAGATATACGAGAACTTCTAATGTATCTACTTGGGGAAATTCTGCGTAAAAATTACTCACACTCCAGAATGGTTCGGGTGTTTCCAAGACTATTGTGCGATCGCCCCACTCTTCTAACCAGGGTAGCAATTTTTGTGGTGCTAATGGAGTACATAACCAAACTGCTGCTGGAGAAAGCGCTCTCATGGCAGTTGCTGCTACCGCTATTGTCATACCTGTAGCAATGCCATCATCAACTAAGATGAGCGTAGCATTCTCTGCATTCACTTGCGGACAAGCAGGAATTAATTGAGCCTCAAGAGACTTAGCAAGGTTTATCGCTTTATTTAAAGCCACTTCTCGCCACCGCACATCATGTTTAGAGCGAAATAACTTTTGATCGGCCCAAAGAACATTTCCCGAAGTAGTCACTGCACCAATTGCTAACTCTGGGTTTTCTGGATGGCTAATCTTTTTTGCCACAACAATTGTCAACGGACAATTCAAAAGACGTGCTACTGGTGCTGCTACTGGTACACCCCCTCTTGGCAAAGCATAAACAATTGGTACAGGCTTTACCCCAGAATCAATAGTTTGCTGAGTCAAAACATCATGAATTACTCGCGCCAATAACTCACCTGCATGGGTACGATCGGCGAAAAGTGGGGTATGTGACATAGTTTTCCCCCAGCATCTTAGGACAGCAATGCTTTTATCATGACTGAATTTTGTCTCAAATTAACTGATACAATAAGATTTGTATAAATAATTAAGTATTCAGCAAAAGTTTATTGTTCTGATAAATATCCAGCCAGAAGGCTATTTAAC
>NZ_JADEXF010000965.1 GCF_015207245.1 Nostoc cf. edaphicum LEGE 07299 | reverse complement strand
CTTCCCGGTGGAGAATCCGACTGTTGTTGCGGATAATTTCCATTTCGGGTTTTTTGGCACTTTTGAAGAGGTCAACTGCAATTTGGTTTTGAAATGCTGCCTCGGCAATCATTTCGCGGTATATCTTGATGTTAGTATTCATTGCTACTAGTACATTGACCTGGTTTAAGGGTTCTTGCCGAACAGTTTTGATAAACTCTTCCATGTAACCCCGATACTTGGTCGGAATCTCCTTCCCTTCAATACCCTTGGATTTTGCGCAGGCTTCTGTTTTAAATAAATCTTCGTAGTGTTTGGCTACCTGCTGTACGTACTCAATTTGGTCTTTTTCACTACCAAAGTTTTTCAGGATAGTAATTTCTGACTCTAACGCCTCAATTGAGGTAAGGTGATTGTTGATAACACCGACACTAATGCTATCGCTCATGTGGATGGCGATTTCTTCAAATTCCGGCTGACTGCCATCTTCCTGGTAAAAAGATTGTTTTTTGAGTTTAACAGTTGGATCGTAAGCGTTTTCAGGTAGGTTGCGCTCCCTTGCCTCGGCAGTGAGGTTTGGATACCTGCTTGCCCGCTCGAAGCCAATACAATCACCATCGTAGTCGCGTGCCTGACGCTCTTGTTCGGACTCTTGAGGAAGAATTTCTAGTTCGTAACCAGCTGACTTTAGTTCTGAAATATACTCATTAAATTTGTTGGTAAACTCGATTTTGTCTTTAGTTTCGAGCTTGCCGATATTTTGATCTAAGTAATTTTCAATACCTTCTAACTGAATATTTTTACTTTGGGCTTCGGGTAGGGCAGATTTAATTTGCTCGTTTAGACGGTTATAAATGCGATCGCTTGTTTCGTCTGAGACAGCGATCGCACCTGCGAGAGGTTTCCCATCAGGCCCAAGGATGTCTTCTACAACTTTGTTAGTTGAGACGCATAGACCATTTGAGTTGAGGAAAGGGGAGCGGAAGTTGATAACTTCTTCCCTGTCTTGATAATGCGGGATGGAGATTTCTCCATTTTGCAGGTCTTTGGAGGGAATGACCATTGCCCGTTCAAATGTGAGCGTTTTGCCGATGGCGATTTCTTTCCACTCGTTTTGGACGAACCGGGCGAGTTCGCGCTGTACTTTCTCAGTTTCAAGAAGTTGACCCTCTCCTTGCAGGTCAGCTTTGATGAGTTTGTAAATGAAAGAGTCAGTAGCAATGCGATCGCCTACGGCGGGCGCTCCCGCGCCATCGCGCAAAGTTTCTAACTCTTCTGCTATTGTTGGATCTTCTGCTGCTTGTTCTTCTAGTGTGGTTGCTTAGAACTCTTGCATAAATATTTTGTGGTATCATCATAGGTTATTCTAATTTCAGTTTTTGGCAATTCAAATAGTAAAAGTTTATAAAATTTTTTGAGCAAGTATTATCAGGATATGGCTCCGCTCGCGGCAGGCAACTGCTAACTCAAAAAAGGCAGCAAACGTTGTTTCAGTTATTTATTAATTACTGAAATTATTTGATTAATTTAATTTTTAATCTATTTATATGGCTAATTCGTGATTATAAATTCCCGCAATTAAATTCGACCTTAACCCAAAACGTCGATGACGATTTCGATATCTATCAGACAAAACTTTAAATATCTTTAGACGACGATTTACGTGTTCAACAACAATTCTTAATCGATTGAGTTCCCGATTGTATTTTTTCTGTTCTTTCGTCAACCTTTTTCCTTTTGGTTTCTTAATTGGTGTTTTACTTAATTGATGAATCTTAGTAATTCCTTGATAGCCTTTATCCGCTATTACTTTCAGTAATTCTCCAAATTTTATCCCACTGCTTTTAAATAGCTTAAAATCATGAATTCTTCCCTGACCATGCCCTAAGCAAATTATTTGACTACTTTTTTGGTGGATGATTACCTGGGTTTTTAAAGTATGTTCTCCTTGTTTTCCGCTAAAAAATCTTTTTTGCCCAATATGAGGTTTTTCAATTGGACTCTCCGTGACATCCATTACAACTACATCTTCTTCAGAGGACATTTTCCATAATTGTTTTTTACCTGGTAAACTAAACTTTCTTGACTTAACTAAAATATTTTCAATTTTAAAAACTATTCGACAAACCGCAGATTCCGAAAGCCCAAAGTCTAACCCAATATGATAATAAGTGCGGTATTCCCTCCAATATTGAATAACCATTAAAACTTGGTCTTCAATAATTAGTTTAGGACGGCGACCTGGCTTCCTCTTCTTTTGAGCATCAGCTTTAACTATATCAACCATTAATTCAAAGGTTTTACGGCTCACTCCAGTCATTCGCTTAAATTTTTTTGCAGTAAGCTGTTTGGCTTTCTCTATTTTCACTGCGCCTCGATGTCCTAATCGCAAATTGCCAAACCCTCAATTATACCAGAAAACACTTTTGCAAGAGTTCTTATGTGGCGTTACGATTGGTGGTAGTGGGATGGAGCGGACTAAATTTAATAGTGTGTTGCGAGGAACTTTTATCCCCAATTGCTCCGAGAGTCTTACTCCTGCTGCACCACCATTAGCTAAAGCAATCGCACTTAGTCGTTGAGCTAAACGTAGAGTTCTTCTAGCCCAAGGTACGGTTACATTGGTCAGCCTTTCTGTAAAAATGCGTCGTTTACATAAAGTGTTAATGCAAAAAAACTTCCGTACCCTTAATTGTAAAGTAATGCTG
>NZ_JADEXF010000964.1 GCF_015207245.1 Nostoc cf. edaphicum LEGE 07299 | reverse complement strand
TCCCTACACCCTCGCAATCGGGCAGTACTCTTGAATGGTTTTTACGTCCAAAGTCGTATTTTGTAAGGAACGGATGGCGGCGACGGTAGCTTTTGCACCGGCGATGGTAGTAATGATGGGAATTTTGTAAGCTAAGGCTGTGCGGCGGATTAACCTAGCATCAGTCTGGGCTTCTTCCCCTGAAGGTGTGTTGATAATCAGTTGGATTTTCTGGTTTTTGATCGCATCTAGAACGTGGGGACGACCTTCATGAAGTTTTAAGACTAATTCAATTTTTAGCCCCTGTTCCAGAAGAACTCGGCGTGTACCAAGGGTAGCCATCACTGTAAAGCCCAAATCGATAAATTCCTTCACCACACCACTTGCAGCAGCTTTATCGCGATCGCTCATTGATACAAATACAGTTCCACTTAGTGGTAAACGCTCCCCAGCACCCATTTCCGCTTTGGCAAAGGCACGGCCAAAGTCGCTGTCAATCCCCATCACCTCACCAGTGGATCTCATTTCTGGGCCCAATATTGTATCAGTTCCTGGGAATTTATTAAAGGGTAATACAGCTTCTTTTACAGCAATATGTGTGGGAATGACTTCCTCGGTAAAGCCTAGCTCCTCTAAGGTTTTACCCGACATAATTAAGGATGCTAGTTTCGCCAACTGTACACCCGTTGCTTTAGAAACAAAAGGCACTGTGCGGGAAGCGCGGGGGTTAGCTTCTAGAATGTAAACTTGGGGAGAATAGCTGCTTGCACCGACAACGGCAAATTGAATATTCATCAACCCTACGACTGACAATGCTTGTGCTAGCTGCACCGTCCAAGTACGAATCTGATTGAGAACTGCTGGTGATAGGGAAATGGAAGGTAAGGAACAAGCAGAATCTCCTGAGTGAATACCTGCTTGTTCGATGTGTTCCATAATACCACCAATCACCACTCGTCCTGTGTGATCGGCGATCGCATCGACATCGACTTCAATCGCGTTTTCCAAAAACTTATCAATCAAAATCGGATGTTCTGGTTCCACTAGTACCGCAAAGGTCATGTAGCGTTCCAACTCAGCATCGGAATAAACGATTTCCATTGCTCGTCCCCCCAACACATAACTGGGACGTACCACCACTGGATAGCCAATGCGTTTGGCGACAATCAGCGCGTCTTCGTAACTTCGAGCAATACCATTAGGCGGTTGGGAAATATTCAACTGTTGCAGAATCTTTTCAAACCGTTCCCGGTTTTCTGCCATGTCGATGGAATCTGGCGATGTACCCCAAATTTGAGTGCTGAGTCCTGAGTCCTGAGTGCTGAGAAACTTCTGGAGTGGGATAGCCAACTTCAGCGGTGTTTGCCCGCCAAACTGGATAATTACCCCAACTGGATTTTCAGTTTCGATGATGTTGAGGACATCTTCTTTTGTTAAAGGCTCAAAGTAAAGGCGATCGCTGGTATCGTAATCTGTCGAAACTGTCTCTGGGTTGGAGTTGACCATAATTGTTTCATACCCCGCATCCTTCAAGGCATAAGCGGCGTGACAACAACAATAGTCAAACTCAATTCCTTGTCCAATGCGGTTGGGGCCACCACCCAAAATCAAAACTTTTGGCTTGGTTGCGGGCATTACCTCTGTTTCTTCTTCGTAGGTAGAATAGTAGTAAGGGGTAAAGGCTTCAAACTCAGCGGCGCAGGTATCTACGGTTTTGTAAACTGGGATGATTCCTAGTGACTTGCGGTAGGCGCGAACTTCATCTTCAGTGGTTTTAGTGGCATAGGCAATCTGGCGATCGCTATATCCGTCTCGCTTTACTTCATAAAGTTGCTCTTTTGTCAATTGCTGCAAAGGTGTCCGCTTCAGGAATTTCTCGATATCTAGTAGTTGCTGAAATTTATCTAGGAACCAAGGGTCAATACCAGTTAGTTCATAGATTTCCTCAGCACTAATTCCTAGTTGCAAGGCGTGGCGCACAGAGAAATGCGATCGGGGTTAGGTGTCCGTAATTGGGCGCGAATTTGTTCGCCACTAGGTAATTTCTCAGCTTTGTCGCAACCCCAACCAGCGCGTCCGGTTTCGAGCGATCGCAGCGCCTTTTGGAAGGATTCGTTGAATGTGCGCCCAATTGCCATTGCTTCCCCAACAGATTTCATTTGGGTTGTCAGCACTGGTTCGGAGCCGGGGAACTTTTCAAAGGCGAAGCGGGGGATTTTTGTCACCACATAGTCAATTGTTGGCTCAAAAGACGCGGGAGTTTTTTTGGTGATGTCATTTTTAATTTCATCCAAGGTATAGCCCACAGCCAATTTTGCTGCCATTTTGGCGATGGGGAAACCTGTAGCTTTGGAAGATAAAGCCGAACTACGGGAAACGCGGGGGTTCATCTCAATTACAACCACATCCCCATTAACCGGATTGACAGCAAACTGGATATTAGAACCGCCAGTTTCCACACCGATCTCGCGGATGATTTTAATTGCCATATCCCGCAGCCTTTGATATTCTTTATCAGTGAGGGTTTGCGCGGGAGCGACGGTGATTGAGTCTCCGGTGTGAATGCCCATAGGGTCAAGGTTTTCGATGGAGCAGATAATCACCACGTTATCTGCCAAGTCACGCATCACTTCAAGTTCGTATTCTTTCCAGCCGAGTAAAGACTGGTCAATGAGAATTTGCGAAACGGGGCTGGCATCTATACCCACC
>NZ_JADEXF010000009.1 GCF_015207245.1 Nostoc cf. edaphicum LEGE 07299 | reverse complement strand
AAAATACTGAAAGAAGCGTTAGAGAAAGTTATTGCTAGAAATGAGATTCTTCGCACAACTTTTCATCGCCCGCGTGGTTTAAAAATACCTATTCAGGTTATAGATACTAATAAAAACATATTGATAGCCGAGCATACTTTAAAAAATCCATTTTCTCAAGCGGAAGAAATAGAAGCACTTTTCGATAAAATAAAGGAAGAGTCTGTAAAATTAGCGTCAGATCAATTATTAAAAGTAGAATGGGTAATTTGCTCATCCAAAAAACACTTTTTATTTATAAACTTACCATCTCTGTGTGCCGACTATAAAACATTAAAAAATATAGTTCATGAAATTAGCCAGTATTACACTGTCTGTTTGCAGAATGCAGAAATAACTGAAGAACCACTACAATATGCTGATGTGGCTACATGGCAAAATGAATTACTTGAAGCAGAGGAGACTGCAACAAGGAGAAAATATTGGCAGCAAGTAGATTTTTCGGCTCTGGATACCTTAGAGCTTCCTTTTGAGAATCGGCTTTCTGAAGAATCAGAATTTGAACCTCAAGTTATTAAGTTAGCAATTCACAACGACTTACTCATTAAGATTGAAGAAATTGTCCAAAAATATCAAATTTCAATAGATATATTTTTCCTTACTTGCTGGCAAATTCTACTTTGGCGTATTACTGGGCAATCAAACTTAATGATAGGTCTAGGTTGTGATGGTCGCAATTATGAAGAATTAAAAGCAGCACTAGGTTTATTTGCCAAATATTTACCCCTCGCTTGTCATCTGCAAGAAAATGATACATTCAGTAATACTTTGATACAGGTTAATAACTTGGCAGGAGAAATACTTGAATGGCAGGATGGTTTTAGCTGGGACGCATTTCCTCAAATAAATGGAGATGGTATAGAACATTCATATTTACCATTTTGTTTTGATTTTGAAGAAGCAATAACTAATTATTATGCTCCTCAAGTATCATTTTCAGTTCATCAGCATTACGTATGCTTTGACCGATTTAAAGTAAGGCTTTCTTGTGTTCGTACACAACATAATTTAGTCAAAGCAGAATTTCACTATAATGAAAAATTGTTCCGTAAAGAAGATATTCAACGTTTGGCAAATCAGTGGCAAACTTTGTTAATTAGTGTTATAAACAATCCTTCTACAGCGATATCACGATTAGATATCTTCAGCGAACAAGAGCGGGAAGAATTCTTAGTTGCATTCAATAATACTAAAACAGCAGAACTGCAATACAAGTGCATCCACCATTGGTTTGAACAGCAGTGCGATCGCACCCCAAACAACATTGCTATTATTTATCAAAATCAGCAGTTTACCTACCAAGAATTAAACACTCGTGCTAACCAGCTAGCTCATTACTTACAAAAATTAGGCGTTAAACCAGATGTAATGGTGGGGCTTTGTGTTGAGCGATCGCCTTTAATGTTGATTGCACTTTTGGGCATCTTAAAAGCAGGTGGTGCTTATGTACCGATTGACCCTAGCTATCCCTTAGAAAGAAAAGCTTTTATCTTAAACGATTCTCAAATGCCAGTGCTGCTGACTCAACAGCATTTAATGGTAGATTTAGCTACGAATGGAATTAAAGTAATTTGTATAGATAGTGATTGGGAAACTATAAACCAACAAAAAAATGAAAATCCAATTGCTACAACAAGCGAATTAAATTTAGCATATATTATTTACACCTCCGGTTCCACTGGTAAACCTAAAGGAACTCTAATCCCCCATCAAGGATTAGTTAACTATCTAAGTTGGGCTACTCAAAGATATGCAGTAGAACAAGGAGTAGGAACTTTAGTTCACTCACCTTTGGGTTTTGACTTAACAATCACTAGTCTTTTCTCACCTTTATTAGTTGGTGGCACAGTAGAATTACTATCAGAAGAACAAGGTATTGAAACCCTTTCTCAAGCTTTAAAAAAAAGCTCAAACTTAAGTTTGGTGAAAATTACCCCTGCTCACTTAGATTTGCTGAAGCAACAGTTATCTAAAGAAGAGATAGCAAATAAAACGAGAGCGTTTATTATTGGTGGCGAAAACTTATCAGCCCAAAGCATTACCTTTTGGCAAGATGTAGCTCCAGATACAATATTAGTAAACGAATATGGCCCTACAGAGACAGTAGTAGGCTGCTGTATTTATCAAGTTCCTGTTGGGAAACATTCTACAGGTTCCATACCCATTGGGAAAGCGATCGCTAATACCCAGTTGTACATTTTTGACCAATATTTGCAACCAGTACCAATGGGAGTACCGGGTGAATTGCATATTGGTGGACTTGGATTAGCCAGAGGTTATCTAAATCAACCTGAATTAACAGCCCTGAAGTTTATCCCTAATCCCTATAGTAAACAAAAAGGCGATCGCCTTTACAAAACAGGTGATTTAGTTCGGTTTTTAGCAAATAGAGATATTGAGTATATCGGTCGCATCGATAACCAAGTTAAAATACGTGGTTTCCGTGTTGAACTAGGAGAAATTGAAACGGTTATAAATCAACATCCATCAATATCGACAAGTGTAGTTACCCTTCGAGAGGATAAATCTGGAAATCAAACTTTAATAGCTTATACAACTCTCCAGCCAGACAAAACATTAACAACTCCTGAACTGCGCCGCTTCTTGCAGAATAAATTGCTTGACCATGCGCTACCCACTGCCTTTATGATATTAGAGGCATTACCATTAACATCTAATGGCAAAGTAGACCGTCAAGCATTACCAATGCCGGAGGTTCTACGCCCAGAATTAGAAGTTGCTTATGTGATACCGCAAACTGAGGTGGAAAAGACAATAGCCTCTGTTTGGCGAAAAGCTTTGAATCTTGAAAAAATAGGCATTCACGATAATTTTTTTGAAATTGGCGGTCATTCATTACTTTTAGTTACGGTTCACAGCCAATTGCAGGAAATTTTAAAAGCAGAACTATCAACCCTGGATTTATTTAGATATCCCACAATTAATTCTTTAGCCAACTATTTAAATTTATCTCCTAATTCCACAGCATTTTTACAGGAGAATGATACTCAAGCAGAGAAAATTTCATCTGGGAAGGCGCAACAAAGAAAACGTCTCCAAAAAATTAAATCAGTTGAAAATAATTAAGGAATTAACAAATAATGAATATTCCAACTGGTGCATATACTACTAACGGTTCAGAAATAGCAATTATTGGATTATCAGGAAGATTCCCTGGAGCTAAAAATATTGATGAATTTTGGCGTAATCTCCAAAATGGTATAGAATCAATTTCTGTCTTTAGTGATGAAGAACTATTGCAAGCAGGAGTAGATGCAGCACTTCTTAGTAATCCCAACTATGTTAAAAGAAATGCTGTCATAGAAGATGCAGAACTTTTTGATGCTGAATTTTTTGGTTTTAATCCCAGAGATGCAGAAATGACTGACCCCCAACACCGGATTTTTTTAGAGTGTGCTTGGGAAGCGCTGGAAAAAGCAGGGTATGATTCCGAAACCTATAATGGTTCTATAGGTGTTTTTGCTGGTTCTAACTTAAGCGGTTATTTACTAAACATTTATTTTAATCAAAATATTAGAAATTCAGTAGACGAACGCCAAATAGCAATCGCCGGCGATAAAGATTATCTGGCTACACGTACTTCTTACAAACTTAATTTAACAGGCCCTAGCTATACAGTTCAAACAGCTTGTTCAACCTCATTAGTAGCTGTACATTTAGCCTGCCAAAGTTTGCTCAACGGTGAATGCGATATGGCTTTGGTTGGCGGTGTTTCCATCAGTGCATCAAGAAAAGCTGGTTATATTTATCAAGAGGGAAGTATTAATTCTCCTGATGGACACTGCCGCGCTTTTGATGCTAAAGCGCGGGGAACTGTGTGTGGAGAAGGCGCAGGAATCGTTGTTTTAAAAAGATTAGAAGATACTTTAAATGATGGAGATTTTATCCATGCTGTAATTAAAGGTTCGGCGATAAATAACGATGGCTCAAACAAAGTTAGCTATACAGCACCCCGCATAGAAGGTCAAGCTAAAGTTATCAAAACGGCTCAACTGGTTGCAGAGATAGAAGCAGAAACAATAACTTATATTGAAGCTCACGGGACGGGAACATCTTTAGGAGATCCCATTGAAATTGCAGCACTGACGCAAGCATTCCAAAACAGTACAAAAAAGAAAAACTTTTGTGCAATTGGTTCATTAAAAACAAATATTGGGCATTTGGATGCAGCTGCTGGTATTGCAGGTTTAATTAAAACAGTCTTAGCTCTTAAACACAAACAAATTCCTCCTAGCCTGCACTTTGAAGAACCAAATCCTCAAATTGATTTCGCCAATAGTCCCTTTTATGTCAACAACAAATTATCAGAGTGGAAAACTAACGGTACACCACGTCGAGCAGGTGTAAGTTCTTTTGGCATTGGTGGGACTAATGCCCATGTGGTTTTAGAAGAATCTCCAGTTTTTACACACGAAGAAAGTGTTTCTCGCCCCTGGCAATTGTTGGTTATCTCTGCTAAAACTCAAACAGCTTTAGAATCAGCTACAACTAACCTTGCTAATTATTTAGCACAGTATCCTGATAGCAATCTTCCTGATGTAGCTCATACTTTGCAAGTTGGCCGCCGAAGTTTTAATCATCGTCGAGTATTGCTATGTCAGGATATTCCAGATGCTATAAAAATACTAACTGCGCCAAAGCAAGAAAGGGTTTTAAGTAATTTTTCAGAAACTCGTAACCATTCAATTGTGTTTATGTTTCCCGGACAGGGAGCGCAGTATGTAAACATGGGACGGGATTTATATGAAACAGAACCAGCTTTTCGGCAAGAAGTTGATGATTGCTGTGAATTGCTCAAATCACATTTAAAGTTAGACCTCAAAGATATACTTTATCCCTCAACGGTAGAAACTACAGAAGAACAACTTAAACAAACTTCCTTAACGCAAGTTGCGCTATTTGTAATTGAATATGCCCTTGCTAAACTTTGGATGGCGTGGGGTGTCCATCCGCAAGCGATGATTGGTCATAGCATCGGTGAGTATGTAGCCGCTTGTATTTCAGGTGTCTTTTCTTTAGAAGAAGCCTTGACTTTAGTCGTAACTCGCGGACGACTGATGCAACAAGTCGAACCAGGGTCGATGCTTTCCGTTTCTCTGTCTGCCAAAGAAATACAACCTATGTTGGGTTCAGAACTTTCTTTAGCAGCTAGCAATGCACCATCCCTTTGTGTGGTTTCTGGTGCTACTGGTGCGATCGCACTATTACAAAATCGTTTGACGGAGCAGGGTGTTGACTGTCGCCGCCTGCATACATCTCATGCTTTTCATTCCGAGATGATGGAGCCGATTTTAGAACCATTTGTACGGCATCTTAGGGAAGTCAACCTGAAACCACCTCAAATTCCTTTTATTTCTAACGTTACTGGAACTTGGATTACAGCAGATCAGGCGATCGATCCTAACTACTGGGCTAGACATCTACGACAACCTGTATTGTTTAATGAGGGAATTGCCGAATTGCTGCAACAACCAGAGCGAATACTCTTGGAAGTTGGCCCAGGACGAACATTAACTAACCTAGTCAAACGACAGTTGGTTTCACAGGCTGTAGCCCTAACTTCAGTGCGACATCCCCAAGAGCAAATTTCTGATGTAGCATTTTTGCTTAATACTCTCTCTCGGCTTTGGCTATCAGGATTGCAAATAAACTGGGCAGGCTTTTATGCAAAAGAGCAACGCAGACATATTCCTTTGCCTACCTATCCTTTTGAGCGTCAGCGTTACTGGATTGAAGCTGACCCCGAAACTACATTATCAAAGGCGTGGCAACAATCAATAGGTAAAAAGCCAGATATTGCCGATTGGTTTTATATCCCAATCTGGAAACAATCTACACCACTTGAGTTTTTCCAGGGGAAGGAATTAGTAACTGAGCAAAACACCTGCTGGTTAGTTTTTATAGATGAATATGGAATTGGAGGAGAAGTTGTTAAATGGCTCAAACAGCAAAGTTATGTTGTTACAGTTAGGGTTGCAGATAAGTTTACTAAGCTGAACGAATGCACATATACTATTAACCCACGGCAAAGCGATGACTATGATGCCTTACTTCAAGAACTCCGAAAACATAGTTTAATTCCAAATGGAGTAGCTCACTTTTGGAGCATTACGCCAAATAATACTTTATCTAACAATAAGTTCAAAAAACAAACTTTTGACGATTGCCATAATCTCGGTTTTTGGAGTTTATTGTATTTTACACAGGCATTAGGAAAGGAAAATATCAGTGATTCTCTCAAGTTGAGGGTTGTAACGAACAATTTATATAATGTCATTGGTGATGAAAAGTTATGTCCAGAGAAGGCAACTATATTGGGGCCGTGTAAGATAATTCCCAAAGAATATCCAAACATTAATTCTTGTCTTATTGATGTAGTAATTCCTGCTGATAACATCCCGCTAACA
The DNA here is from genome assembly GCF_015207245.1 of Nostoc cf. edaphicum LEGE 07299. Classification (GTDB taxonomy): domain Bacteria; phylum Cyanobacteriota; class Cyanobacteriia; order Cyanobacteriales; family Nostocaceae; genus Nostoc; species Nostoc edaphicum_B. Next base: position 7,581 of record NZ_JADEXF010000009.1, on the reverse strand, counting down.
CAAAAGTTTATTGACTATTTAATTACGGAATTGACAACACAGCAAACCGATAATCTAGTTGCTTATCGAGGATCTCATCGCTGGATTCAAACCTTTGAAGCTGTCCATCTGCATGAAAGCACTCTAGGTAAAACTAAGTTAAAGGAAGGAGGAGTTTACTTAATTACTGGTGGACTTGGCGGCATAGGTTTAGTGTTAGCGGAATATTTAGCAAAGACAGTAAAAGCTAAGTTAGTTTTAATTGGAAGAAAGGGATTACCGGAGCGATCGCAGTGGAAGCAATGGCTAGAAACTCATGATAGTGAAGATAGTGTTAGCCGCAAGATCCAAAAAATGCTCGTGCTGGAAGAGTTGGGGTCAGAGGTCGAGGTTAAAAGTGCCGATGTAGCCAACTACGAACAAATGCAGGTAGCCGTTGCTGAAGCTTTAGAGAAATTTGGTCAAATCAATGGTGTTATCCATGCAGCAGGTATTGCTGGTGGTGGCATAATTCAACTAAAAACAGAGAACATAGCAAACAGCGTATTAGCGCCAAAAGTTAAGGGTACATTAGTATTAGAGGATATTTTAAACTTACAAAATATTAAATTAGATTTCTTAGTGCTTTGTTCATCTCAAAGTTCTATATTAAATGAATTTGGGCAGGTCGATTATTGTGCAGCTAATGCATTTCTAGATGTTTATGCACATTATTGTACTTCTAAATCTGACCAATTTACGGTGGCAATCAACTGGGGTACTTGGCAAGAAGTAGGCATGGCAGTAGAGACAGCACTACCAGAGCAATTAAAACTCCAACGGGAAGAGAATCTCAAAAAAGGAATATTATCTCAAGAAGGTGCCGAAGCTTTTAATCGCATTTTGCTAAGTAGTTTGTCTCATGTTGTTGTCTCCCCGCAAGATTTTAAAGCAGTAATTGAAGAGGATAATTCTTTTAAATATCTGGAAGAGGGATTAGCATTGTTAGAAGATAAATCAGCTTCAACAAGCCTCTCTCAACTAAGGCATCCCCGTCCTAATCTACGTAATGATTATGTTGCTTCCCGAAATGAAGTTGAAGCAACTATTGCTGAAGTCTGGCAAAATCTTCTGGGAATTAAAGAGATAGGTATTTATGATAACTTTTTTGAATTGGGAGGAGATTCATTATTAGCTACTCAAGTTTTCTCTCGATTGCATCAAGAGTTTCAAGTACAACTCTCTCTACATAGTTTTTTTGAAGCACCCACTGTCATGGAACAAGCTTTAATAGTTGATGAAAAAAACCGGAATTTAGAAGAGAAGTTTAACTTCAAAATGATAGAAAGGATTGAGCGGAATAATGAACAACAGACATTAGCAAATATAAATGAACTTTCAGATCGAGAAGTTGAGCTATTACTTAATAATATGTTACAATCAGAAGGGGCTGTTCAATGACCAATACTCATGATATTCATGAAAATTCATCACAAAATAAACGTGATCTTTTGGCAAAACTACTTCAAGAGAAGGTCGGAAAGCCTCAGATTTTTCCAATATCTTTTGCTCAACAAAGACTTTGGTTTATAGATCAATTGCAGCCTGGTAATTTTGCTAATCATATATGGACAGCTTTGCGTCTTACTGGTTTGCTTCGTAAATCTGCACTATTACAAACCCTTAATACAATCGTGCGTCGCCACGAAGTTTTGCGAACTACTTTCGCAACTCTGGAAGACAAACCTGTTCAGATAATTATTCCAGATATAAGTTTGAGTTTACCAACCATAAATCTAGAAGAGTTAACTGAGGTTAACCAAGAAGCTGAAATTAAAAAGTTAGTTATACAAGAAATACAGCGACCCTTCAATTTAAGCCAAGCTCCATTACTGCGAGCTACTTTGCTACGACTAAAAGAAACAGAACACATTCTGGTGTTCACCATGCATCACATAATTTCCGACGGTTGGTCAATGGGAGTACTAATTGAAGAAGTTACGGCACTTTATGAAGCTTTTTCTAAAGGGCAACCGTCTCCACTTGCCGAACTACCAATACAGTATGTAGACTTTGCAAGCTTCCAACGACAACAGCTACAAGGAGAAGTCTTAAAATCACAACTATCCTATTGGAAACAGCAGTTAGAGGGCGCACCAGAATTACTAGAGCTACCCACTGACAAACCACGACCTGCCATTGGCAGTTTCCAGGGTTCCACTTATTCATTTGAGTTATCTGATGAGTTACATATAGCTTTAAATAAATTGAGCCAGCAGCATGGAACTACCTTATTTATGACTCTGCTGGCAGCCTTTAAAATATTGCTATGTCGTTATACTGGTAGTGAAGATATTGTTGTTGGTTCACCGATCGCTAACCGCGATCGCACAGAGTTAGAAGGATTAATTGGTCTTTTTGCCAATACAATTGCACTGCGAACTAATCTAGCGGGTAATCCTACCTTTGAGGAGTTACTAACTCGTGTGCGGAAAGTAGCATTAGGAGCTTATGCCCATCAGGATTTACCTTTTGAGCAACTAGTAGAAGAACTACAACCACAACGGAACTTGAGCTACACACCAGTATTTCAGGTGATGTTTGTACTTCAGAACACACCAATGCCTATCTTAGAATTGCCTGGTTTGACTGTAAGTCCCTTGGCAATTGATAATGGTAGTGCCAAGTTTGATTTGACTTTAGAAATAACAGAAACACCAGGAAAGCTTTTTACTAATCTAGAGTTTAATACAGATTTATTCGAGGCAACTACTATAAAACGGATGGCTGGACATTTCCAGACATTGCTTAAAAAGATTGTTGCAAAACCGAAGCTACGACTTTTAGAATTATCATTACTAACAGAACCTGAACAGCATCAATTGCTGCGAGAGTGGAATGACACAAAAGTTGAGTATAGTCAACAGCAATGTATCCATGAATTGTTTGAAGCACAGGTACAGAAAACACCTGATGCGATCGCAGTCGTCTTTGAAAACCAGCAACTAACCTACTGCGAGTTGAACAACCGAGCGAATCAACTAGCTCACTATTTGCAAAAGCTAGGAGTAAAACCAGAGGTATTGGTAGGGATTTGTGTAGAGCGATCGCTCGATATGATCGTCGGACTATTAGCTATCCTCAAAGCTGGTGGTGCATATCTACCGCTAGACCCAACATACCCGCAGGAACGCCTAACTTTTATGTTGGCAGATGCTCAAGTGCCAGTGCTGTTGACTCAACAACAATTACTGGAAAAACTTCCAAATTCTGGCGCATCGGTGGTTTGCCTAAATAGAGATTGGCAGATAATTCAAAGCGCAAGTGACCAGAATACCCAAACAGCCTTCTCGCCGGACAACTTAGCATATACTATCTACACTTCCGGCTCCACAGGTAAGCCAAAAGGAGTGATGGTTAGTCATCGCAACGTTGTCAATTTCTTTACAGGAATGGACGGTAGTATTGGTAACGATCATCCAGGTACTTGGCTAGCAGTTACCAGCATTTCCTTTGATATCTCAGTGTTAGAGTTGCTGTGGACGCTGACACGCGGTTTTCAAGTTGTGATTAATGGTGATTCAAGACCTACTACTTTTGCTACTGAAGTAGACCAAAAAATCACAGATAAAGAAATGGCATTTAGCCTTTTCTATTTTGCTAGTGACGAGGTACAGGCAGGCACAGATAAGTATCATTTACTACTTGAAGGGGCTAAATTTGCCGACAAACACGCCTTTGCAGCCATCTGGACTCCAGAGCGACACTTCCATGAATTTGGCGGTCTATACCCAAATCCCTCCGTTGTCAGTGCAGCGATCGCCACAATTACAGAGCGAATTCAAATTCGTGCTGGTAGTATTGTTTTACCCTTACAAAATCCGATCCGAGTTGCTGAAGAATGGTCTGTAGTTGATAACCTTTCCCGAGGCAGAGTTGGTATCTCCTTTGCTTCCGGTTGGCACGCCAATGATTTTGTCTTAGCACCAGAGAAGTATAGCGATCGCTTCCAAATCATGTTTCGTGACATCGAAACTGTCCGCCAACTTTGGCGCGGAGAATCGATAACCCTGCCAGGAGGTAGTGGCAAAGAAGTAGAAGTGAAGATTCATCCCCAACCGATTCAGCCGGAAGTGCCGATTTGGGTTACAGCAGCTGGTAGTCCAGAAACTTTTCGTCGGGCGGGTGAAATTGGTGCCAACCTGCTTACCCATTTACTCGATCAAAATCTAGAGGAACTAGAGGAAAAAATTGCGATTTATCGCCAATCCTGGCAGGAACACGGACATGGACTGGGAGCAGGTCACGTCACGCTAATGATTCATACCTTCGTGGGTGAGGACATTGATGTTGTGCGAGAAAAGGTGCGGCAACCTTTTTACCAGTACTTGAAGAGTTCTCTGAGTCTGTTGAATAACTTAGGAAAAAGCTTAGGTCACGATATTAATGCAGAGAACTTTACCGCACAAGAGCAAGAGCAACTGCTGAATTACGCCTTTAATCGGTACTTTGAAACGAGCAGTTTATTAGGCACACCCAGCACTTGCTTGCGGATGATTAACCGACTCAAGGCGATCGGGGTAGATGAGGTTGCATGTCTGATCGATTTTGGTGTGGATGTGGAATCGGTGTTATCTAGTTTGCATCACCTGAACACAGTCAGAGAATTGAGCAACAAAAAAATAGAAAAAGATGACACTGACTATTCCCTACCTACTCAAATTGCAAGGCACAATGTGACACATCTGCAATGCACTCCGTCTCTTGCAAGAATATTAATTCAGGATAATAAGGCGCTGAGTGCGATGGGTTCACTTCGCAAATTGATGCTTGGTGGTGAAGCGTTACCCATTTCTCTAGCAGAACAGTTGCGGACTCAACTGTCAGCAGAAATTTATAATATGTATGGTCCCACTGAGACGACTATTTGGTCTACAAGCTATCCCCTGCAAGAAGTCGGCAATACAATACCAATCGGACGCCCCATTGCAAACACAGAAATTTACATTCTTGATCGCCATCTACAACCGGTACCTGTTGGTATTCCTGGTGAACTCTACATTGGCGGCGAAGGCGTGGTGCGTGGCTACTTAAACCAACCAGAGTTAACCGTAGAGCGTTTCATCTCCAATCCTTTTGGGACAAACCCAAACAACAAACTGTATAAAACTGGAGACTTGGCACACTATCTACCAAACGGTAACATTGAGTTTCTGGGTCGTGTAGATCATCAGGTGAAACTCCAGGGATATCGGATCGAGTTAGGCGAGATAGAAACTGTCTTGAGTAAACATCCGGGAGTAGTGGAGGCTGTAGTTGTCTCACGAGAGGAGCAACGAGGAGACAAACGCCTAGTAGCCTATGTTGTTCCGACACAACAAGCAGAAGGAACACAAGTCACACCCACAGAAAAAACGCACCTACTGGCTGACGAAATAATAGCAAACAAACCCACCCTTTCGATCGGTGACTTACGAGCGTTTATCAAAGAAAGATTACCTGAGTATATGGTACCCTCAAGCTTTGTAACGCTGAACGCCCTACCTCTAACACCCAACGGCAAAATAGACCGCAGTGCATTACCTGCACCAGAGGCTTCAAGACCAGAATTAGAGGTATCCTATGTGGCGCCGAAGACCGAAGTTGAAAAAGTGATTGCATCTATTTGGCAAGAATTACTTCAGGTAGAAAGAGTGGGAATCCATGACAATTTCTTTGAACTTGGTGGTAATTCATTGCTCTTAATTCAACTTCCTAGCAAGTTGCAAAAAGTATTTCAGCGAGATTTCACCTTGGTTCAGATGTTTCAATATCCGACTATAAGTCACCTGGTTAAATATTTTAGTCAGGAATCTAGTGAAGAAACATCTGTTTTACGACCTGCTCATCACTCGGAGAGCAGAACAGCTTCAGTACAGAGGCGAAAACAAGTTAGGAAGGAGCGCCGAGCAGCAACACAGTAACAAGATGTTTAGTCTCTCTCAACAAGGCGATTGAAGAAGGGCGATCGCTGGAACTGTAGAATCGAAGATTTTAGAGAAAAGCAAGCAAAACATTCTTCCTGCAAAAATAAAATAAAAAAATCGCCACCAACACAATATGACATCAAGCAAACAAGAAATGCAAAACAAAAATTCTTTTTGGGAATCTGAGCAAACATTAGATAATGAAATAGAAGAACAAGTAATGCAATTGTTTGCTTCATACAATCAAGCAAACTCTATAGAGAAACGAATTGATGAAATAACTGATAGCTTATCGCACGATTTTTTAAGCACAATTGATTCTAATACCAACATTGATTTAGAATCACTATTAGAAAAATTTTCTGATGGTAAAATTCCTCTTCAGCCAACTAATTTTGAGAACTACCTCAAATACATAGGCAACAATGTTGTTGCTCATTCAATACGTACATCTTCGCCACGATTTATAGGTCACATGACCTCGGCACTTCCTAGTTTTGTACGCCCTTTGGCTAAATTAATGACGGCGATGAACCAAAACGCCGTCAAAATAGAGACAGCTAAAGCCCTAAGCTTTTGCGAACGTGAAGCTTTGGCTATGTTGCATCGACAAATTTATAATTTTTCTGATGGTTTTTACACTCAACATATTCAAAACAATTTGAGTACACTTGGAATCTTGGTTTCTGGTGGAACAGTGGCAAATATCACAGCAGTTTGGTGCGCGCGAAATGCTTTACTAGGACCGAAAGATGGATTTCTTGGTGTAGAAAAAGAAGGTTTAGCAGCTGCTCTAGATTTCTATGGCTATAAAGGAGCAGTAATTATTGGCTCTGACTTGATGCATTTCTCTTTTGATAAAGCTGCGGATTTAATGGGCATTGGTACCCATAGTTTAATCAGAATCCCTGCTGACTGTAATAATCGAGTTGATATACAAGCACTGCGCCAAACTGTTGCAAATTGTCGTGCCAAAAACTTGCTGATTATTGCAATTGTGGGAGTTGCTGGTACAACAGACTCAGGTGGAGTTGATTCCCTTACAGATATCGCAGAAATTGCACAGGAAGCTAATGCTCATTTTCACGTAGATGCTGCTTGGGGTGGTCCGCTGATTTTTTCTGAGCAATATCGGCATAAGATTGCTGGTATAGAAAAAGCTGATTCAGTCACTATTGATGGACATAAACAACTATATCTACCAATGGGCATTGGTATGGTCTTTTTCCGCGATCCATATCTGGCTGGGGCAATCGAAAAACAGGCTAGTTATACCATGCGTAAGGGATCGTTTGATTTAGGTAAACGTGCTTTAGAAGGTTCTCGACCAGGCATGGCTTTATTTTTACACGCGGGTTTAAAGCTGATTGGAGTTAAGGGATATGAGTTTTTGATTAATGAAGGAATCCGAAAAACTCAATACATGGCTGCTTGTATTTCGGCTATGCCTGAATTTGAATTGCTGGCAGAACCTGATACTAATTTGTTAACTTATCGCTATATTCCAAAACAATTTAGAGAGGTGCGTGCTAAAAACAAATTGACAGAGATAGATAACCAAATTATCAATAGATTTAATGAATGTTTACAAAAAAATCAGCGCCAAATGGGCCATACTTTTATTTCACGAACGACAAAAAAAGATATCATTTTTGGT
>NZ_JADEXF010000963.1 GCF_015207245.1 Nostoc cf. edaphicum LEGE 07299 | reverse complement strand
AGACAGAATTTACATTCTGTCTTTTCACGGATTTTGGAAAACCTCACTTTCATTCCTCTCTCTGACTACGAAATTGCTTACTCATCAATAAGTATCATCGAAAAATAAGTGTATGGCGAGAATTTCGAGGTAGGTTTTAAATACTGAGGTATTTTGAGGTATTTTTGACCTCCAATCATATTTTTGGCGATTTTTATTTCATTTAAATTGTTTTTAGACGTTTTTTCTTGGTTTTTTGCTCAGGGTTGGCATCTTCCTTATCTTGTTTCTCCAGTTCTGGTAACTTAAAAAGAACTCCCGCAAAAAACCAATAATAGGCCGCAACAGGATCGACATCCAGAGGATAGTAGTAAGTGTTGGTGCTAATAAACAATATAAACACCCACAAAGCTGCTCCGGAACTACGGAAATTACGGTTCTTTATAGACCGATAGGTTTTAAAGCCCAGAATTGTTAAAGTTGTTACCAAACCCAGAAACGCTAGTAATCCAAAAATTCCCACTTCATAAAGTACTTTGGGGTAGTAGGTTTCCACAAGCTTAGTTTGACCCATCACACGAGCAGAGTTTGTTGCTCGTCCTAAGCCGCTTCCCAATGGCCCATCTACGTTTTTCCAATTTTCTTCAAATTGCTGGATGATAAAATCTTGAGGTGGTGAAGCGTTCCAACGACTGACAAAACTCTCGGTTCTCTCTTGCACAACAGCAGGGTTAGTCACCATCGCAATTCCCAGAATGAAGGCAAGTCCCACGCCTATGGGGATAAATCGTTTCAGGTTGCCAAGTTGTCCGGTAAGCAATAGCAGAATTCCGAAGCAGATTGGTACTAAAGCTAAGGCGATTCTCTGCCCAGAGATTACAGCATTGATAAAAACTCCCGCTATAGAACCTAAACCGATGAGCCGCCATATTGGCGAGGGATCGGTGAAACCGGTGGCAAAGGTAAAAAAGGTGCTAGAAATTAAGAACCAAGCCCACTGCCAAGGAGCTACAAATGTCCCTGGTAGGCGAATAATCCCTTCTTCGGGACTATATACTAGCGCTCCACCAAAATAACATCGGGCTTCGAGTGTTGCTCTAAATAAGGCATCTCCTTCAAGGCCTCTAGTGCCTTGACATACACCGGTTAGTAGTAAAAAGTATTGAATAAATCCTAGCCCGCAGCAAATCAGTGTGAGGACAATCTGGAGGCGCAATAAAAATAGAAAATCCCGCTTATCGCGAATTAGATAGTAGGCACAACCAATCAGAGGGACATAGCCTAAAAATACTTTTAGTCCCAGAATTCCCATACCTAATGGTATTTCTTGGGGTGCTTTTTCTAATAGTCCTACACTCTGTGGGTTAAATTGCTGTCCACCATTAACAAACAACAGTGTTAGCAGACTGCAAGCGAAAACAATATAAAGTGGGATTTGAATGCCTTTGGGAATAATTATAGGTAGCCCCTGTTTACGGCAAGTTTGCCAAAGTCCAATTAGCGCTGGAACGTAAAAGGCATCTTTAGCTAATTGGAGTATGGGACTATTGCCCAAGTAGTAGGTGATAGTACCTCCCACAGGTATATAAATGATGAAAGCATATAGGGCTTGGCGCGGATATTTGTAGGAAAGGGACATGACTATTATCCCTAACACGCCAGGGACTGCTGCTTTAATTCCAGCTACAAAAAAAAGTAGAATGCCAACAAAGACACCGCCAAAAATGGCGGTGGTGAGTAAGCTAGTGAGTTCTTTACGTACTTGGGCAGATTTGCGCTTTTGGGCTAACTGTTCTTTGAGGCTAAGGGCAGAAGTTTCCTTTTTAGCCTGCTTTTTCGATTTTTTCGATTTCTGAGATTTTGATTTGAATTTTGGCATAGTGGCACTGTAGCCTATCAGCCTCGCAAAATACTCCATTATATAGGACTAATATTTGATTTAAAAATACACGTAGGAGGCCAGTGCGTTGCGGAGGTTCTCGACGCTTGAGTACTTGCTCTAAGCGTTGGCACAGCCTCTGTAGAGAAGTCATGCCGTTGGCGTACCCTTACAGGGAGCTACGCATGGCGTATTGCAGACCATTGGTGTCAACTTAAGCTGAAACTCCTTTAAAACCTCGTTTCTAGCCTCTGGCCAAGCAAATCAACTCGTAGAAAGAGGAAACCCAAAGAGTGATCTTTGGAATCCCCCACTGCATTCAGTATTTCGAATCAGTGGTGGGAGGATGTCAAAATTCTGATAGTTGATAAATCTGTTTGGATCGCTGTAGATTGTACAATCCAAATTCGTCTCTCAATGATTGATTTAATAATTTACGATTAAAAATGCTAAATCTTAATCTTTTTGAATTTTCAAAAAGATTTTCTCCTGTTGCCAAAATATAAACTGCACCTGGAAATGGTAGTGATTTAATCGATTTTCCTTTGTTCTTTAAAATATCTCTAACTTTAGCGTGGTCTATATAATATCTATAGTATCCGTAGCCACGATTATATTCTGCGGTTTCTGGCAAATCATTCAAATCATATCGAATAATGTTACAAGTCCCGCACATTTTATAAAAATTGCTTCTCTTGATATAGATGTAATTATTGCCTTCTTGATATTTATAACCTTTATTTATAAACCATCCATTAGAATCAGGGTGTTGTTGAACAAATTTCGCTAAATTTTGACTCACACAATCGTCAGCATCAACTGTCATAGTGTGAGTG
>NZ_JADEXF010000962.1 GCF_015207245.1 Nostoc cf. edaphicum LEGE 07299 | reverse complement strand
GTCATTGGTCATTGGTCATTGGTCAATGGTATAAAACTTTTGGACTGCGAATTGTTGCTTTTATGAGCTTCGGTACTTTTGAGCAAAAACAAAAAAGTCTCGGAATAAGCTACTCAAAGTTGTGCAGACAATCCAAAATTCCAAAATCGAATGGCTCTAATAGCAACCTTGACGCAGTAAATTGCTAATTTCGCCCTGACAGTGTTCTGTCAGTTCAGCCACAACAGTTCTGGCGTGTTTGCCATGATATTTTTTATGATGTTGGGGCGTAATCCAATAAGGATGACCGATTAACACCGCAACTCGACGATAAATTACTAAGGGATGCCAACCATTTTGATTAAATAAAGGTTCTGAAGGGTCGAATACACTCAAAAGTCTTAATGGGAAGCCATTGGTGTTTACTTCTTCTAAGGAAGCGATCGCGATCGGCAAAATAGCTAAATCCTGCACATTCGCTCGTAATGCCAAATGAGCAAATCCTCGCTGAAACTCACCTACCTGGCTTGGCTGAGTAAATTTCACCATTGGTGCAGTCCCTTCTGGAAATACTCCCACCATCTGCTTGGACTGCAATAGCAATTGTGACTGCGAAAAAAAGCTTTGCTGGCGGTTTTGAGTTTCTTCCAAAGGAAAACACCCCAATTGACCGGTGACAATCTCCCGCATGATTGGAACTTGTCCCATATAGTGATGGCAAGCAAAGCGAATCGGACTCGATAACGCTGCCATTAAAATCAGTGCATCCATAAAGCTGCGGTGATTGCTGACTACCAAGACGCTCGCATCCTGGGGAATGCGGTCTTCGTAATAGCGGAACATTTGCGTTGAGAATGCCGCCACCAAAGCGCGAGAAATCTCTAGGGGGCTATTTCCACTCATACCTAATCAATATATTTTCCGGTAAATATGGCAATTTGTCTTAATTTAATTTTTACATTTCTTTACTATTGCCATGACCGTCTTAAGATAGAAATATCTAAATCTACAAAAGCAACTAAATTTTCTGTATTCTCGATTATGTATTCTCGATCACAATAATATCTAATAGAAACTATTCGAAAAAATTATGATTAGTTAATTTCCATTTTTTAGGTAAAAATGAGTTTAATTGATGCGTATTAAAAAACAATTCTGGACTTGATAAACTTGCTAGTATGAAGATGTTATTGGAAAAAATGGTAATAATATTGTATAATTACTTGGTTTTGCCGCTGAAAGCTAAGAGATAAAACGTTTTAATAAGTTAATTTTTATTTTGCATGAATCTAGTGAATAAAACAAAAAAGACATTTGCACTGACCACACCCCTATATTATGTAAACGATGTCCCCCATATAGGTAGTGCTTACACGACGATCGCAGCCGATGTAGTGGCGCGATTTCAGAGGCTACTGGGTTATCAAGTATTACTAATTACAGGTACAGATGAACATGGGCAAAAAATTCAGCGATCGGCAGAAAGTTTAGGAAAAGCGCCACAAGAATTTTGTGATGAAATTGTCCCTAGTTTCGTCAGTTTATGGAAATTATTAGACATTCAATACGATCGCTTTAGTCGGACTACTGCGCCTCGCCATCAAGCGATCGTTAAAGAATTCTTTGAGCGAGTCTGGGAATCTGGTGACATTTACCAAGGACAACAACAAGGCTGGTACTGCGTTTCCTGCGAAGAATTCAAAGAAGAACGGGATCTGCTAGAAGGACACCGTTGCCCAATTCATACTAACAAAGAAGTGGAGTGGCGAGACGAACAAAACTATTTTTTCCGCTTATCCAAATATCAAACTAAGCTGACAGAATTTTATCAATCTAAACCGGATTTTATTCAACCAGAAAGTCGGCGTAATGAAGTTCTCAGCTTTGTCAATCAAGGACTGCAAGACTTTTCCATTTCACGAGTGAATTTAGATTGGGGTTTTCCCGTACCAGTCGATCCCAAGCACACTCTCTATGTCTGGTTTGATGCGCTGCTAGGTTATGTCACAGCATTACTAGAACCAGATGCAGAACCGACTTTAGCAAATGCTTTAGAAACATGGTGGCCGATTAACCTGCACTTAATTGGTAAAGATATTCTGCGCTTCCATGCAGTTTACTGGCTAGCAATGTTGTTGTCGGCTGGCTTACCCTTGCCAGAGAAAGTATTTGGGCATGGCTTTTTGACTAAAGACGGGCAGAAGATGGGCAAAAGTCTGGGTAATACCCTTGATCCTATAGCGTTAGTTCAGCGCTATGGTAGTGATGCCGTTCGTTATTACTTCCTTAAGGAAATCGAATTTGGCAAAGATGGAGATTTTAATAAAGTTAGGTTCATTAATGTTCTGAATGCAGATTTGGCAAATGATTTAGGTAATTTGCTCAATCGCACTTTGAGCATGGTGAAAAAGTACTGTGCTGAGAATAATGTCCCATCAATCGGCAATGAAGGGATTCCTGACGAAAATCCTTTGAAAGCAATTGGTTTACGTCTAGGGGAACAGGTAAAACAAGCATACCAAGAGCTAGCTTTCAGTCAAGCCTGTGTGGCTATACTTTCATTGGCGCAAGCCAGTAATAAGTTTATTGATGAACAGGCTCCTTGGTCATTATATAAACAAGGACAGCAGGAGTCGGTGGAAAAGGTTCTCTACGCAGTTCTAGAATCGGTTAGACTGGCAGCTTATCTGCTATCCCCAATTATTCCGAACATCAGT
>NZ_JADEXF010000961.1 GCF_015207245.1 Nostoc cf. edaphicum LEGE 07299 | reverse complement strand
ATAGATAATTGCTGCTTTAACTCATTGATAGTTCACGTTAAAAGAGTTGTTTTTCAAGCACCGGGAGAACTCATTAAATTTAAAGCAAGAATATTACGACCTTTAAACCATCCCCGATTTTGGGCAGCTATCAAATTATTTTTAGATAATATATCCTGTTCTAAAGATATAGTTGTGTTATGTATTTTGGCATGAATTTGAGGCGCTTCTATATGAGTGTCATGACTGTGGGAGTGAGTGATGACAGTACCATCTGGTAAAGTATGAGTATGATGATGGTGGTTATCTTCAGCTTCACCTGTTTCTAAATTTGTAATTTTTATTTCGCCATCATCAGAACAACCGCAGGTTACACACATAATTCCTCTATTTCTATTTCTTTGATTTTAAGTTCTTCACCAGTAATTAAATCTAATTGCACACTACCGCAGTTACAGATTCCAAATGGTTTATCTAAATAAATTTCTGCACTGCATTGGCGACATCGCCCTAAACCGGGAATTTCCAAAATTTCTAATATTGCCCCTTCTAAAACTGTCCCTTGAGTGCAAATATCAAAACAAAATCGGATAGCGTCGGGCATAATGACTGAAAGTTTCCCGATTTCTAATAAAACTCGCTGCACTTTTGCGCCTTTGGCGTGTTCAGTCACAATTGCCACAATATTTTGGGTAATTCCAAATTCGTGCATATTATATTATAAAATCTATTAAAGATTAACAAATTCGTGGCAATTGGTCGCCTACTAACATATCAACAATCCTTTCAGCACCAAAAGCTGTTTTTAATAATACGATACCTGGAGGTGAGGTAATAACTTCGCCAATCATACAAGCATCTTTGCCTGCTGGGTGTAATTTCATAGCTGATAAAACGTTTTCAGCATTCTTTTTTGGAACCACCACAGCTAACTTACCTTCATTCGCTAAATACAACGGATCTAAACCGAGAATTTCGCAAACTCCATTGACTTCTTGCCGCACTGGAATAGATTCTTCGTACAGACGAATTCCCACATTTGAACTAAGGGCAAATTCATTTAATACTGTAGCTAAACCACCGCGTGTAGCATCTCGCATAGCATGAATTTGGGGACATATCTGGAGAATAGTTTCTACTAAACTATGTAACGGCTGACAGTCACTTTCAATATTAGTCTCTAAGGCTAATTCCCCACGGGCAATTAAAATTGCTGTCCCATGATTGCCTATTTCACCATTAATTATTATTGCATCTCCAGGTTTAATATTCTGGGCGGAAATGTTAACTCCTCGCGGGATGATACCAATACCAGCAGTATTAATAAAGAGTTTATCGGCAGCACCTCGATGTACAACTTTTGTGTCACCAGTGACAATTTGAATACCAGCTTTTGTTGCGGCTGCTTTCATACTGTTTGCGACACGGCGTAAGATTTCTACAGGTAATCCTTCTTCTAAAATTACACTACAAGTTAGATATAAAGGTTTAGCACCACTAACAGCTAAATCATTAACTGTGCCGTTTATAGCTAATTCTCCTATATCACTACCGGGGAAAAATAACGGGTCTACAACATAAGAATCTGTTGTAAATGCGAGTCTGTCTCCTTGTTGGAGAAGAGGGGCTAAGTTAAAGCTGGCTTGGTCTTCTAGTTGTGAGAGAATTGGATTATCAAAATTGCTGACAAAGATTTCGTCTATTAAATCACGCATGGCTTTACCACCGCTACCATGTGCGAGAGTTATGTGAGTGTCTTGGATTTTAGTTTGGCGACGACGGACTTTTTCTATTTTTTGGAATAGGGGATTTTGTATTGGGTTTGTGGGGGAAATATTCATATTAAAATTTTTTAAACGCAAAGGAACGCAGAGGGAAGCGCAGAGGTACACTGAGTATTATTCTGAGGAGAAGCCGCAGGCGGGGAGAGGTTCTTGGGTTATTTTTGGTTTTTGGGTGATTGTTCTTTTGGCAATGGTGGAGAGTCGCCCATATTTGTAATAGGCTGCACAAGCGCCTTCGGAAGATACCATGCAAGTACCGATTGGTGTTTCTGGTGTGCAAGCTGTACCGAATACTTTACACTCCCAAGGTTTTAAGACTCCTTTGAGAATTTCTCCACATTTACAAGCTTTATGGTCGGCTACTTTGAGGTTAGGAATGGTAAATTTAAGTTCGGCATCGAATTGGGCATATTCAGGTTTAATTTGTAATCCTGAATAAAGGATGTCACCTAAGCCGCGCCAATCAAAACTATCTCGCACGGCGAAAACTTTGTTTATGGCTTGTAGGGCTACTATGTTTCCAGATTTTTGGACAATTCGGTTATATTGATTTTCAACTTCACAACGATTTTCTACTAGCTGTTGCAATAGCATCCAAATTGATTGGAGAATATCTAAGGGTTCAAATCCTGAAACAACTATTGGCTTATTATATTGTTGGGAAATAAATTCATAAGGGTCAGTGCCAATTACCATACTGACATGGCCTGGCCCAACAAATCCATCTAGTTGTAAGTCGGGATTATCTAATAGTGCTTTGAGGGCGGGAATCACAAGGACGTGATTGCTAAACATACTAAAGTTATGAAGTTTTTCGGCTGCTGCTTGTAGGATGGTGAAGGCGGTGCTGGGGGCTGTGGTTTCAAAGCCTAATGCGAAGAAGACTACTTGTTTGTTGGGGTTATCTCTGGCAATTTGTAGGCTGTCTAGGGG
>NZ_JADEXF010000960.1 GCF_015207245.1 Nostoc cf. edaphicum LEGE 07299 | reverse complement strand
TATTCGCTCAAGGAGAAGCTATTGTCCCAATTCCTGGTACAAAACGCCGTACTTACTTGGAGGAGAATGTTGCAGCTACCGAAATTATCCTGACTGCACAAGATTTGAATCGACTGGAAACAGTTGCACCAAAAAATGTGGCAGCTGGCGATCGCTATCCTGACATGAGTACTGTTAACCGTTGATCTATCTGAAAAGCTGGAGTATTTTTTCAAATTCCGCTTTAGATGCACAAGCAGACATTACCGTAGCTTAACAAAGCAATCACCCAGAATCTCAGAGGAAATGTCAAAAATAGCGTAGGCGCAGCCCGTCGTAGACATCGCTATTTTATCGGCTATATATCTGGATACTCATTCAATCATCTGGAAACTGCCAGCACGAGATATGTTCAATATCTTTGCTGCTGCATTTACTACAGACTGCATCAATCATAGAGTCCACCCATTCATAGCTGCAACTACGACAATGACAGAAAATGTTATTGCGGTTAGCCATTTCAATACCTTGATGCCATTGTTGCAGTTGAGAAGAGTCTGGAAAAGCTTCTGACATTTCATCAAACCTTATTCATGTCATAGTCTACATTATGAGCCTAACAAGCCCCAAAGTGAATAACTCAGTAATAATCGCCCTGACTCTCACCGCGTCTATAGCCCTATCGCCCGTCAGCATTGCTGATACTGTCCAAGGTTCAACCCTTACCATCAAAATGTCTTCATTTAATCTCAATTCTCAAAAATGGCAAAACCGCGTGCTACTACTCTTTGCACCGTCTGTTAATAACCATAGCTATCAGCAACAGATGCAGTTATTTAACCAGCAACAAAACGATTTTAAAGATCGGGATTTAGTTCTCATTCAAGTTTTGGCAACAGATAAAAGCTATGCCAACGGACAATTAATAGATGAGTCTTATGCCGCCAATTTGCGAAATCGCTTTGGGGTTGATAAAGAAAATTTTCGCATCATTTTGATCGGCAAAGATGGAGGTGTTAAGCGCCAAGAAACTACACCAGTGCAAGCGACAGCAATTTTTGAGCAAATTGACGCTATGCCCATGCGTCAACAAGAAATGCAAGAACAATAAATTGGTACAGCAGTTGGTTTTTATTATTTAACAATGCAAGTACAGGCAATTGCCCTTTACTACAAATGTTATCCCAATCCTTAAGCGCAAACCTCTTACAGCACCAGAATCCTAAAAGTTGAGTAAATTTAAGTGCGAACCTACAAGAGTATCTGCTTTCAAACCTGAACTTAATTCTTCAAGTAGATGAGAACAATCATTAAAAATGCATATACTGCAATTATCAAGCAATGAATTTATTAGCTCCTGGTTTCAGACCTACTAGGAGCTTTTTTTTATTACCCATATCAATTAAGAGAGTTCATCATGAGAAGTAATAGCGTTCATCCTCAAGGCTATCGATCATTGCTTCTGTTGGTAGATTGAATGTTAATATTTGGATTGCTATTGTGTATTTGTCACTAAAAAACGTTTATCAAATAAAAACAATGAATATTCTTGCTTGGATTGTTTTAGGTCTAATTGCTGGTGCGATCGCAAAGGCTATCTACCCTGGTCATCAAGGCGGCGGAATTTTAGCAACAATTTTATTAGGAATCGTTGGTGCTTTTATTGGTGGTAGTTTGGGTGTATTCTTCAGTACAGGAAGTTTTGCTCTTGCGGCTCCCTCTTTGAGTATTCCCGGTATTGCAGTGGCAGTTCTGGGTGCAATTGTTGCAGTCTTCTTGTGGAACGCGTTAACTAGCCGCAGTGCTTTGTAATAAATGAAATTGAATTAACTAATTTAGAACTTACGCACTTTTTGTCTTATCTGTCAATGTGTAAGTTCTCTTTATCAACAATTATTAACAGAATTTGCCGCTTGTTATGCTGATAGCCTCAACATTATTCAGGTTGATAATGTTGAGGCTATGATTTTATTTTGGATGCTCTATATATCGCAAACATTTTTTGAATTGGTATTATAGAAGTCTTAAATCTCTGCCTTACAGGCTTATAATATCTGTGGCAACAACAGCAATAGTGTGCTAAATCGCAAATTTGATACCTGTAATCTAACTTAACTTTGTTTGATGCATAGGCGTAGCCCATCATAGACATGGACTAACAGTATAATTAAAAACTTGGGTTAGCGATCGCGATCTATTATTTATACGTATTTTATTTGAAATCAGGTTAGATTTAAAACATAGTAATAGTGGTTTACTAACCATAGTATTAACTTCTTAAATACTAGTGATATGTGAATAGATTAAGCTTACCTCTCACCTATTTACCATGAAGTTTGATCGAGAGGTAGTTACGATTTCCAGTGTACAACTTTGACAACTGTCCACAATACTGTTGCATGTATCAAGGTCATGGTAATATTATCTTACTGTCAGGGAGATATTATTTATACATCAATTTGTAACCATGCTGAAAGAGCTAGTTAGGTGCGCTACCTCCAAAAAACAAAAAATTATTCAACCTACCCAGGAAAGCAACAAAAGCCCTAATGTGCAAAGCACAGAGCTTTTTAAGCTCGGCTTATATAAGGTACTAAAGAGCTAACTAAAGCTCTTTTTTAGGAATCATTACAGCCAGCGAGAAAGGCATAAAACCTTCTTAAGATGGCAAAAAATTAGACAAGAGTAAATAGAAAAGTTTTGACACAATGTCAATAG
>NZ_JADEXF010000959.1 GCF_015207245.1 Nostoc cf. edaphicum LEGE 07299 | reverse complement strand
CTTGGGTGTTGGACGGTAACTTCAGTCTTCTATTTAAAAGCGAAAGAGAGTAATAGTTTTATGGCTTACAGCGAGTTTAGTTTAGCTAAAGCAAAACAAGACTTTAGTTTAAGGACATTAGAAAAACGCAATATCTTCGCTGGTGTTTCTGAATTAACAGCGAGTAATTTACTTGTAGAAACACTCAATTATAACCTGGATATCGCTCTAGGGAGTAATACTGAAAAAGCTCGTTCTGAGTTAATTATTGCTCCCATTTTAGTTGATTTACGCCGACAATTACACGAACAAGTTAGTTTATTTTCTGGGGTAGATTTTACTGTCGATAATAGCAAAGGATTAAACGGCACTTGCGATTTTATTATTACTAAATCTCCAGAAATCCTCATTTTGACAGCACCAGTAATTACAGTTGTAGAAGCTAAAAAAGAAAATATTAATGGGGGTTTGGGTCAGTGTGCAGCGGAAATGGTAGCAGCCCAAATCTTTAATGAGCAAGCTGCAACTGAGATTAAAACAATTTACGGCGCAGTTACAACGGGTAGTATTTGGCAATTCCTGAAACTAGAAGAACAAACATTGACTATTGATTTAAGTGAATATTATCTCAAAGATGTAAACAAAATTCTTGGAATTTTAGCCAGTGGGATTTCTCAAGAAATTTAACAAAATGTCCAACAGCTTAATATCGAATTCGTGGATCTACATAAGCATTTAAAATATCAATCAAAATGCTGGCACTGACAACGATCGCACCAAAAAAGACTAGCACTCCCTGGACTGTGGGATAATCGCGATCTGCGATCGCTTGATACAATCGATTAGCTAACCCAGGCCAAGAAAATGTTACCTCTGTCAAAATCGCTCCACCTAACAGAGAAGCAAAAGTTAATCCCAAGACTGTAATCACTGGAATTAAAGCATTCTTTAAAGCGTGGGAGGCTAAAATCTTATTTTCACCAATACCTCTGGCTCTAGCAGCTTCTACATAATCTGCTTGCAAGGTTTGCTTTAAATTCACTCGCACAATTCGCTCAAAAATCCCACTGAGCAAAATTCCTAAAGTCAGACTCGGTAGAGCCAGATGGTGTAAGGATGTGAAAAACTGGGTGAAATTTCCACCGAGTAAGCTATCAATTGTATACAATCCAGTCACAGTAGTGGGAGCAGGCAAATTGGGCGGAAAGCGGTTGGAATTGGGAAACCAACCCAGCTGCACTGAGAAAATCAACTGCAAAAGCATTCCCGCCCAAAACATGGGAAGTGCGTAGGTGATGATACCAAATAAGCGCCCGCCGACATCAAAATATGTTCCAGGACGAGAAGCCGAAAGAGTCCCAACCGCAATACCGACGATGAGTGCAACCGCCATACTACATACTGCTAACTCCACCGTCGCCGGGAAATATTGCCCAATGATATCCCAAACATTCTGTCCGCGACTCATTAAAGAGGTTCCCAAGTCAAAGCGCAGTATGCTTCCCAAATAAGTTAGATACTGTAGCCACAGGGGAAGATTTAAACCGAGTTGTTTTCGCAATTCTTCTTTAGCTGCTTCTGGCGCACGTCCACCAAGAATTGCATCTGCTGGATCTCCTGGTGTTGCTCTTAACAAGAGAAATACAATAGTGATGATCGTTAATAGTTGAAGTGGCGCAAGAAGCAACCGAGTAACAATGTAATACTGTAAAGCTTTAGAACGAGACATAAGTAATTTAAAGTTTAAGATTCAAAATGCAATTTTGGGAACTATTTTAGCTATCAACTAAATATATATTAAACATGAAATTTTTATTGAATAGTCAAAAGTCAATGGTCAACAGTTATTACTAATGACCAATGACTAATGACCAATGACTACTTTTTAAGTGTCTGGTAAACCAAAATTTGGGTAGGGTTAAGTTTTACGCCATTGACACCATTTCGGGCAAATACATAGTCCTTGTTTTGCCATAAGGGAACGTAAGGTACATCAGTAGTAACTTGCGTTTGAATTTCGTTAAAAATTTTCTGACGCGCTTCGGGGTTTTGTTCTTTGCGTTGCCCATCAATCAATTTATTTATGGCTTCGTTATAGTAGAACGAACCCTGAGTTTGACTGCCTCCATCTTCGCATCCTTTCGCAGCTGAACCTTTGTCACAAGATAAAAATGGCTGGACGTAATTATCTGGATCTAAAAAGTCTGGATACCAATCAAGTAAAGCTGCTGGATACAAACCCTTGGCAATGTCTTTAAAGAAGGCAGGCCCTTCCGCTTGGGTAACTTCAAATTGAAGTATTCCATCCATTTTGACATCCACAAGAGATTTGAGTGTCTGTGCTGCCAAACTACGAGTAGGTGAACTAGAAGGATACCAAACTTGTACTTTTGCAGGATTTTCTTTGGAAAAGCCAGCAGTAGTTAATAATTTTTTAGCTTGATCGAAGTTAGCATCACCATATTTATCTTTGAATAATGGCACAGAAACTTTAAACGTTGTGGGAATCATGCTATACAGCGGATCTGCTTGACCAAGTAACACTCGCTCGTTTAAAAGTGGACGGTCAATTATGGATGCGATCGCTTGTCTTACCTCTAATTTATCTAAAGGCTTTTGATTCCGGTTTAATACCAGATAACTTACTACACTACCTTCAGCTGCGATCGCTTGCCAATCCCCTTTTTTCCCACCTTCTTCCAAACTCCGATTTTGATCTGGTT
>NZ_JADEXF010000958.1 GCF_015207245.1 Nostoc cf. edaphicum LEGE 07299 | reverse complement strand
ACCCAATCCCTAATCCCCAATCCCCTTACCAACTTGCGAGTGCTGGTTGTAGATGACGAGGCGGATGTCCGGCAGTGGATTACCGCAGTACTTGAAGAGTCTGGAGCGAAAGTTAGTACTTTTAGCTCTACAAGACAGGCACTTGAAGCACTAGAAGAATTATATCCAGATGTGTTAATTAGCGACATTGGGATGCCAGACGAGGATGGCTACGCGCTGATGCGTAAAATCAGAAAAATTGAAGCAGAACAAGGCGGGCGGATTCCTGCTGTTGCACTGACGGGGTATGCCAGAGTAGAAGATTACAAAGAGGCATTAGCAGCAGGGTTTCAGCTACATATTGCGAAACCAGTTAGAGCAGCTGAGTTAATTGCCGTTGTTGCCAGCCTGGGTAAAATGTCTGGTAAGCTCTAAGCAATTTTGCAAATATTGCTCAGATCCACAAGTTTTCCACTTTTCCTAGATAACTTCAAAAGTGTAATTCAGGCGATAAATGGTGTTATCCATACAGTTAATGAAGTTGGCTGACATCAGCTTGAATCAGTTAGGAAAGTAACAGCAATTTGGTTGCATATTAGATTGCTTTCCAATGCCTGATTCCTTCATGCAAAATTATTTGGGAATTTGAAAAATGAATAGTACTTGGTTACAGCGATTTTCTGCGTTGTTTATTTCCTCCACAATCACAATGCTTGCAAGTGGATTATCTGCTCAAGCACAAACTGTATCGACTCCCGGTAAAATTTCAACAACAGCAGCCGATTTGGTTCCCCAGCCAACACAACCTGCTTCTGAAACTTCTGCTGAGGTGGCGCAAGTAGATGTTGATCCAGGTCGAGCTACTCGTGGTGGTTCCAGCTATATTGGAGTTGCTGGCAATATTGGTTTAGGTGGTGATTCAGCTATAGGTGAAGGTAGTTTTATGGTGATCAGCAAAATTGGGCTGACGCGTACCTTCTCTGTACGGCCATCTGTGGCGATTGAGGACGACCCTGTTATTTTGGTTCCTGTCACCTATGACTTTAACTTTCGGACAGCAGATGCTTTTGAAGATACATTTGCTGTAGCACCATACGTTGGGGCTGGCGTAGCGATTGAAACTAGTGATGATGCAGACGTTGGCTTGCTTTTATCTGGTGGCGTAGATGTTCCTTTAAATACTAACCTCACGGCAACAGCAGGCGTGAATGCGGCGTTTTTAGATGAAACGGATGTAGGACTAATGATCGGAGTTGGTTACAACTTTACTGGGTTGTAAAAAAGGCTGTAATACCCATTTGGAAAATGATTGCGATAGATGCTTTTTTGAATTGCTGACTAAGACGCGATCGCACTTTAACAAAATCGATGGCGTATCACTGGTGCGGGTGTTAATCAAACGACATCCGGCGTAATCATACCGTAGGTATTCCTAACTACATGAACAAAAATATTTATTGTCATTGCGAGCGATCGCAATGAGATTGTGTAATTAATTCGGTTTACTTAACTTTTGGAGTGAATAACTGCTCAACTATCGCAAGTTCGTCATATTTTTGCTCTAGCCTGTATCAGTATCGCTCTGTTAATGCTACATTACTATCGGATTTTCTACTGGTCTGACTTGTAACAGCCCCAAGTACAAAGTTTTGTCAAAACAGGTTAGACGGAGCGAATCTGTTGCTTAAACCTTGCCTTTGATAGATGCCATATAAAACTGAAAAGGGCATAACCTAAGTTATAGAAATTTGATTATAGCGCTTAGGGTTGCTTCTACAAGCAAACATTTTCATGAGAGTTCTGTTGATTGAAGACGATGATTTGCTCGCTCAAGCAGTAGCAACATATCTGACCAAACAAAATTATGTGGTTGATATTGCTGCTAATGGTGAAGCTGGTTGGGAGTTGGTTAATGTCTGTAACTATGACCTGATTTTGTTAGATATTGTTCTGCCAAAGCTAGATGGCATAAGTCTTTGCCGACAATTACGGCAGTCGGGTTATCAAATGCTGATTCTGCTTTTAACGGCAAAAGAGACTAAAACTGATAAAGTTATCGGTTTAGATGCTGGAGCAGATGATTATGTAGTCAAACCATTTGATTTTCAAGAGTTATCAGCTCGTATTCGTGCTTTATTACGTCGGGGAAATACTTCTTTACCTCCAGTTTTGGAATGGGGAGCCTTGCGTCTCGATCCTAGTACTTGTGAAGTGACTTATGCAGACATTTCTCTAAATTTAACAGCAAAAGAATTTAGCCTTTTAGACCTTTTTTTACGCAACAACCAGCGCATCTTTAGCCGGAGTGCCATTGTAGATCAACTTTGGAGCGCTGAAAAAGATCCACCTGAAGAAAATACGATTAAATCTCATATCAAAAGTTTACGGCAAAAGCTAAAAGCAGCAGGCGCTAACTATGATTTTATAGAAACTGTTTATGGAATGGGTTATCGTTTAAAAGCTCTAGATCATGAGCAAAGTTGCCCGAAACCTGAGCCGGAAATAGATTTAAAGCAGCAGCAAATTCTACTAACAGCCATTGCTCAAGAGCGGGAGAATTTCAAAGCAAAGGTTGGTTCGCGCATTGCAGTATTGAAACTAGCAGCTGATGCTTTAAGAAAAGATACGCTTGACGCTCAATTGGGCCAAAAAGCAGAGCAAGAAGCTCACAAACTAGCTGGTTCTTTGGGTAGCTTTGGCTTTCCAAAAGGTTCGTTATTAGCC
>NZ_JADEXF010000008.1 GCF_015207245.1 Nostoc cf. edaphicum LEGE 07299 | reverse complement strand
AGATTAGCCTGTACAAGATTCGCCCATGCAAAATTCGCCCGTTGAAGATTCGCCCGTTGAAGATTCGCCCGTTGAAGATTTGCCCGTTCAAGATTTGCTTCTTCAAGATATGCCGCTTCAAGATTCGCCCCTTCAAGATTCGCCTTATAAAAGTCTTTGTAAACTAAAACACAACCTTCTAAATCCAAAAAACTTAGGAAATTCAAGCAAAACACATCAGCAAAAGTAGTGATTCTTTGCCCTTGCAAGCGGGAGATCCAGATACCGAAAGCTTCAGGACTATGCCATTGAATCTTTGAAACTGTCTCTGTCACTCTAGCGCAAGCATTTAAGACAGCTAACAACGCTTCTTCTGCATTTCGCGCTTGTCTATTTTCTTCTTGAAAATCAGGTCTGGGAGTCAAGCGTTCCATCGGCATTCCATGACGCAACATAAAACTAATCAGATGGCATAATGTCTGCTGCCAATTGCCAATATCCAATGCATTCTGTAAACGCATTTCATCCGCAACAAACTTAAAAAGGTATTCATCCATCGGGGATGCACCGCAGAGAATTGCCCACCTTTTTAAAGCCTCGCGCTCATCCCATCCTTCATCTGGATCTTCCTGGCGATCCTTCAGCTTTTTATGAATGAGTCTAACTTCTCGCACGATGCGTTTTGCTGTCAAATATTCACCAAAACTTTTGTGAGTAAATTCAAAAGTTTTTTCCTGTTCCTTAACTCCACTCTCACGAAAATAAAAGGCAGTCAAAAGACGAGTTACGCCTAATTTTGCACTTTCCTGAAACTTGTCTAAAAGACTCTTTAAACTACTGTGTTCACAATGGGACTCAATCTCTCTGACTGTTGTTGTTCGTCCATCCCCATGCCAGGAAGCTAAAGCAATTTCTTCAAGGATGCGAACAAAGTCTTTTTCCTCAATTCCCCGAATAGCCGGATGTTGATAACCAGCCCAACCGCGCTGATAAACTGCTGTGAGCAAATTTGCATAAATTGCATTCAGGTTGCCGTCTGTAGGAAATTTCTTTTGCTGGTCAAAACTCAATGCTACCAAGTAATTCAGCAAGGGTTGGGCAGTAATTTCTGTCAGGTTATCTTGGTTTAACTCTTCTGGTAAGCAATCATAAGTCCGTCCGCTAGCATTGCCGTATTTCTGCCACCAAATCTGACGTTGATCTTGCTGCAACAAGTTTTGATCATCAATGTAATTTTCCCTCTCATCTTCAGTCACGAAATATGGCAAGATATGCAAGATTTGCTGTGGTTGGCGAAAATCGCTACTATTTGCTTGCACTACCAATTCTCGACCGCCGATTAATACTTGTAAGCAAGTTTCACGCCCATTAAACCGCTCTACTTTTCTTTGGACTTCACGCACAAATTGTTGAGCAGTCTCAGTGGCAATTTTGCCCTGCATGGCAAGCTCATCTAAACCATCGAAGATAATGAGTAAGCGTGAATCAGCCTTATCTTTATCTAGCGGATTATGTCTGAGAAAGCCATCGTCTCGGACAAACTTACCAACTGCATCAACTAAGTCATCTGAGGGTTCAAAATGGTGCAAAGGTATAAATAAAACCGGAACTTTACCTTTTTCTGCTTGGTTAGCTGCAAAGATTTTGGCAAAGGAAGATTTACCACTTCCTGGGCCACCACTAATTACTCTAATGGCATCATTACGATCGCTTTTGTCTAACCAAGCTTCTAGTTCAGTTTCTAAGTCAAGAACAATTCGCTGATATTTCTCATCTTCTCTTACCCGGCGTTCAAATTCTTCTTCTTTCTCACCCCCAACTTTCTGCTTATAGTAGGCGTGTAAAGGAACATAAACCTGTTTTAAACCAAAAGCTTCTAAAAGCATCGGTTCTTCAACCTGTTTTTGTAGCCAAGCTAAATAACGCTGCCATGACTGTTCCCGTTCATTGGCTTGAGTAAAGGGGGTATCGAGTTCTTCTTTTAAACAAGCATATTTTTCGGGATGTTTTGCCCACTCTTCATGTAGGGCATACACAAAATAGGTAGGAAGACGATGACTAATTGTTAGTGCCTGGGCTTGATTGACGCTAAAATATTTGAACCAGTCGGCAAAAGCAGTTTTAATCGCTTCCAGAATCGGCAAATCTTTGGGACGGCGAAAAAAATCTTGGTCAATACGCAATTCTATACTTTCTAGAGAATGGTTGAGGCGATCGCACAATTCCTCAAAATCACTCTCGTTTGGTTTTTCAAACAGTAACTCTTGATTTCCTTTTATCAAACTCACTATTGCTTCTACCAAAGAACGGTAAATTAGTAACCAAGCAACTTCCTCTGGTGCTGATCCTAAACCTAGTGCTGATGTAGCTTCTACAGCATCTTTGGCTACTTCTCCCCACTGGCCTAAAACCCCATTTATCACACCTTTTCCTAATGATTTGAATAGTTCTTTAAAGTCAGCGTTAATGGGTTTATTCCATAATGCAACAGGTTTGCTAACTGAAAATCCAGAGGTATTGCTCATAGCTGTTGTATGACGCTGGTAGATGTGCTGAGTTCGTATATTTCAATAAGGTTTTATCAGATTTTTCCTGAAAACCAGTAGTAAATTTAACAATTTATCTAGATATATTTCTAATTTCAGCCTCAAAGGCTCAACATTGAGGATAAAAGGCTTAATCCTCAGCCTCAAAGACTCTACGTTGAGGATAAAAGGCTCAACACTGAGGCTAAAAAGCTCAACTGTCAGTCTCAAAGGCTCAATGTTGAGGTTCAAAGGCTCCGCTTAATACTTGTATGTAATTAGATTGAGCGATGCCTGGGTTGGGCTACGCCTATGCTAAAGTCATTTTGGTTAGGAAAAAGCTGTAATTACAGAGAAAAATAATATTTTTTACACACAAAACTAATTTGCATTTCCGGCTTATTAGAGATAATTACCCTACTCAACCTTTATTTTATAGGTCATTTAGCACAGATGCTATAAGCGCATTGATGAAAATTTGGATGTAATATTTACTACTACTTAATAATAAAGTAGTGCGAATCACGCATGACCACTGAGGTTAAGATTTGCTAACGTAGTCTTAACATATTGAAAAATTTGCTGAGAAAGCTGAGAAAGTAGCAGCCGATACTAATTTTTAGTGTTAGTTGTTTCTCATCCAGAGATGTGGCATTTTGGTGTGTTAAAAAAATATGTTTTTCTTCAGAGGGGGTTATGGCTGTAAATTTGACCCGTACTACAACTTCGGCAGAACTTTTAAAGCAAGTATTCCGTAACATTGATGCACATAGTTGTCCAAAGTTATTCAACTTTCATATGCACACTGTCTACTCGGATGGTAGATTGCAGCCTAGTGCATTGATGGAGCAGGCGATCGCTATTGGGTTAAAAGGGTTAGCCATCACCGATCATCATGGTATTATCGGCTATCAAGCGGCCCTTGCTTGGTTAGAAGATTGGAAGTGGAATAATCCTCATGCAACCACTCCTCACCTGTGGAGTGGCGTGGAAATCAATGCCAACCTTTTGAATATAGAAGTTCACATTTTGGCTTACGCTTTTGCAACGGAACACCCTAGTATGAAACCCTATCTGCAAAGAAGGCCGACTACAGGGCAAGAATATCAGGCAAGTAACGTGATTGCCGCTATTCATGAAGCCGGGGGATTGGCAGTTCTGGCTCATCCAGCTCGTTACAAGCGATCGCTTTTTGACTTAATTCCAGCTGCGTCCGAAAAGGGCATTGATGGTGTGGAAACTTTCTACGCCTACAATAACCCTAATCCCTGGAAACCGAGCGTATTGGAATCAGAACAAATACAAAAGTTGGCTGATGAATACTTTCTTTTCAATACCTGTGGTACTGATAGTCACGGTTTGAGTCTGCTACAACGCTTGTAAAGATGAATCAATTTTTTTAAATCTCCTGGTTCAATCTGCCAGGAGGTTATCTTTTTTTATAGTCAATTTTTTTTAGAGTTAATTTCAAGAGATTGAGAGGCTATGATAATTGTCTCTTTGGCAGCTTTTTCCTTACGTTCACTGTAGCGGTCTGTGAGATAATCAACTTTGTCACGCAATAGCAAGGTAAATTTGTAAAGTTCTTCCATCACATCGACAACGCGATCGCGGTAGGGCGAATATTTCATAGTGCCGTCTTCGTTAAACTCCTCGTATGCTTTAGCGACTGACGATTGATTGGGGATTGTGAACATCCGCATCCAGCGTCCAAGAATTCTTAATGTGTTGACAGCGTTAAAAGACTGTGAACCACCACTTACTTGCATGACAGCTAAAGTTCTCCCTTGAGTCGGGCGAACGGCTCCAATACTAAGCGGAATCCAGTCAATTTGGTTTTTCATAATGCCAGAAATCTGACCGTGCAACTCTGGACTAGACCAAACCTGACCTTCTGACCACAAGCTTAATTGACGTAACTCCTGCACCTTCGGGTGGGTGTCAGGTACGCTGCCATAAATCGGCAGTTCGCGTGGATCGAAAAACTTTACCTCTGCGCCAAGTTCTTCAATGATGCGTGCGGCTTCCTCTGCCAAAAGGCGGCTATAGGAACGCTCACGCAGGGAGCCATACAAAAATAAAATTCTGGGGGGATGGTCAAATGTCGTCATGGTAATTGCTTAGGGATTTCCAAGAAGTAATACCAATTCTCTAAAATTCGCCAACAGATTCAAACCTGAAAACCTAGATACAATCTGAATTTTTCAATTACGAATTACGAATTACGAATTGGTAGAGGTTCTCTGAAATTGGTTGAATTGTTTCTTGCTCCATTGGTTCGAGCCTTAGTGTAATCCCAGTGCTACAAGTAATATTTATCGAACAGTTGTAAATTCTTGATTCACAGACTCAATCAATTGAGTCACCCGTTCTTTAATCTCATCGCGGACTCTCGGAAAAATTTCTGGTTGTTCTGCTGGATCGTCTAACTGCCAATCTTCAAATACTTCTCGCACAACCCACTCTGGCGGCAAATTCACCCCACAGCCACACAAAGAAATTACTACATCAAAGTCTTGCGCTTGAAAATCACTCAGGGGTTTGGAGTGTTGATCGGTAATGTCGATACCAATTTCTTTCATAGTTGTGATCGCCTCTGGTCTAACCTGGCTTGCTTCTAAACCAGAGCTAATCACTTCAATTTTTCCCTTACCAAGGGTTTTGGCAAAGCCTTCTGCCATTTGAGAACGCGCAGAATTCTTTTTGCAAACAAACATCACTCGTTTCATGGTTCGATTCCCCTAATAATGTCGTTAAATTTATAAGCTGCGAGATTCAGATGTTACGAAAAATTTGTAATTCGTGATCACATTTTTGCCGTACTGTGCTTAGAAGCAGTTCTATCAATGAAAATCAGGTATTACTTTGATTACACGATCTTTTAATCTAAAGATTGCGATCATTTTAAGACACCAAAACAGCGCGGATCTTGCAATGTAGCTTTTTCCGGTTCCCGTGGAAACCAAGCTGCTGTGCGCTTACAAAACTCAACCAGCATCAACATCACTGGCACTTCAATTAAAACCCCTACCACTGTAGCCAGTGCTGCACCTGAATTTAAGCCAAATAGCATCACAGCAGTGGCAATAGCAACTTCAAAATGATTGCTTGCTCCAATTAATGCTGCGGGTGCGGCATCTTCGTAGGATAAATTCATCTTCAATGCTGCTACATAACTAATCAAGAAAATGAAATTAGTTTGGATAAAAAGTGGTACGGCAATTAACAAGATATGCAAGGGATTTTTAACAATTAATTCACCCTTGAATGCAAATAGCAATACCAATGTTAGCAATAGAGCAGTAATTGAAACTGGAGTCAGATACTTTAAAAATCGTCTTTCAAACCACTCTGTACCTTTGTATTTAAAAATCCAGTAACGGCTGTACATTCCTGCCACTAAGGGAAAACCAACATAAATTACTACTGACAAAACAATAGTTTGCCAAGGCACGGTTAAATTATTCGCCGCTAATAACCATCTACCTAATGGTGCGTATAAGAATAGCATCGCCAGAGAATTTACTGCCACCATTATTAAGGTGTGTCCCTGGTTGCCATAGGAAAGATATCCCCACAACAGTACCATTGCTGTACAAGGAGCAATTCCTAGTAAGATGGTACCAGCAATATAAGAATTTGCCAGTGTTACTTCACTACCACCAATGAGCTCAGTTCCGGTAATCAAAGGACGAAATAACCATCCTAAGAAAAACTGAGCAAATATTACCATTGTGAATGGTTTAATCAACCAGTTCACTATCAAGGTGAGAACAACAGGTTTTGGGGCGCGGATAGCATTTGCTGCTTGTGTGAAGTCAATCTTCACCATGATTGGATACATCATGAAAAACAAACATACTGCGATGGGAATAGACACTTGATACACACTCATTGCATCAAGAGCTACCGCTATCCCTGGAAACAATCTACCTAGTGCAATTCCGACAAAGATACACAAAAATACCCAAACGGTGAGATATTTTTCAAAAAAACTTAGGTTGCTTCCTGCTTGTATCCGGGCTGTACTACCTTGTGAATTCTGACTCATTGAAATAAACCTAAAAATAAAAGAAATCGCTAAAACTTAGCTTCTTTTCGTAATAACTCACCAATTGTCAAGTTCATTTCTGCTTCTCCTTCAAATACTGTTCCCACTTTGTCTTGATACAAGTGAACGTAATTGAGGCGTTTGCTATCATCTGGTAAAGGTATATAACCCACAGTACTTGCTATTGTTGGGGCTTTATCTATGTAAAATTCGACAAATTTGTTTACTAATTTTTTGTTTTGGTTATCCCGAAAATTAACGTAGATAAACAAAGGTCGAGCAAGGGGCTGATACTGAACTTTCTCTACAGTTTGACGTGATGGCAGTACTGCACCTTTGCCGCTATCAATTGCCAGCGCTTTTAACTTATCTTGGTGTTTCTCGTAATAGGCATAGCCAAAGTAACCTAAAGCATTTGGATCTTTGCTGATGCCATCCACCAATACTTCATCATCTTCACTCGCTGTATAGTCATTGCGGCTGGCTCTAGTTTTACCTACAGCCGCTTCTGTAAAGTAGTCAAAAGTACCAGACTTTTTACCAGCACCATACAAATTCATTGGGCGATCTGGCCAAGATGCACGTACTTGGTTCCAACGAGTAATTTTCCCTTGAGCCTCCGGTTCCCAAATCTTTTTCAATTCTGCTACTGTGATGTCTTTTGCCCAATCGTTTTGCGGATTAACGGCGACCGTTAACGCATCAAAAGCAATAGGAAACTCCATATACGCCACACCATTTTTCTTACAAGCTTCCATCTCTGCCTCCAAAATCGGTCGGGAAGCGTTGCTAATATCTGTTTCTCCGGCACAGAATTTTTCAAATCCGCCAGTAGTACCAGAAATGTTAACTGCAACCTGCACTTGATTCTTTGGGTTAGCTTGATAGTCTTTAGCAATCGCCTGTGTAATGGGATAGACCGTGCTGGAACCATCAATTTTAATTGTTGCTGTTGCAGCCTTACCAGAATCTCTTACCTGAGTTACAGAAGGTGAATTCTGAGTTTGAGTAGAAGTGTTGGATGCTGCTGTACAACTGGTCGTCAAAGCCAACATTCCTAGTGCGAGAGCCAATTCCTTTGCTGCTGTGTTCATTGACCCCACCCCTGTGAGTTATATCAAGAGTATATCTCTATCATTTCAAAAAAAATTGATTTGTCAATCCGTATAGAACTATAAGTAAACAAAGCATTACAAAAAAAATTGATGGATTTTTAAGTCTCGCAGGGGGGACGAATAGGTAATATGGGGCTAAAGCGGCGGAATTCTGCTAAATACTGCTCTAAGACAGCAAACTGCGGTAGATTGAGGCTGTAATAAATCCAGCGCCCTTCTTGACGAGCGCGAACTAAACCCGCTTCTTTCAGAGTTTTGAGGTGAAAAGACAGTTTAGACTGAGTGGTTCCCAGATGGTCGCACAGGTCACATACGCATAGTTCTTGAGAGCGCAGAAGTTCTAATACTTTAATCCGTAGGGGGTCAGACAGGGCATGAAAGCCAGCAGCGATCGTATCAGGAGTGAAGGTGCTATTAGAAACCATCAACTTTTCTTGAAGTATTTCTTTATGGTAAAGTCTCAATCATCAGTTAAACAATACCTTAACTAAAAAGAAAAGGTCAGTCTATAGTCGATTCTTGGTGGGAATCACAATCATTGAGAAATAGGGTACTTCGGCTGGATCGACTTCATCTAGGGGGATGATGCGTTGCTGTGATGTTGATGCCCGCTCAATGTATCTTGCTCGTGACGCTAGCCCTAATTTATGCAGGATATCTCGTACTTTGGTAAAGTGACGACCTAGTTTCATAATTGCGGCTGCGTCGGTCATCAGCAGATGTGTAGTCAGTTCTTCTGCTGGCAATGGGGCGGGTAGGACGGTGAGGATATCAGTATAGTAGGTGAAAGGTACACCCAAGGCTACCGGACAAGCCATCAGCGAGGAAACTCCAGGGACAACTTCTGTTTCGTATTGGTCGCATAACCGCGTGAACAGGTACATGAAGGAACCATAGAAAAATGGATCGCCCTCGCATAGCACCACGACATCTCGACCGGCTGCTAAATGGTCGGCGATTGGTTGAATTTCGTTGTCATAAATAGACTTGGCCTTTTCTGGTTCCAAAGCGCGGGGGAGGTGAAATAGTACCTCGATTTGATTGCCAGGAAGATACTGCGCCACGATCGCTCTAGCGATACTTTCTTTATCTGTGGCTGATTGATAGGCTACCACAGGAGCCGCACGTAATAGCCGCAGCGCTTTCAGAGTCAATAGTTCTGGATCGCCTGGGCCGACACCAATTCCATAAAGACGACCTTTGGTTTGCATATTCATTCTTCCTCCGTTGCCAGGGCGTTAACTGCTGCTGCCGCGATCGCACTTCCACCGCGCCGACCGTGTAAGGTTAAAAATGGTACATTTCTGCTGTCTGCTGCCAGTGCGGCTTTTGATTCCGCTGCACCGACAAACCCCACTGGAAAGCCTAAGATAATCGCAGGTTTGTTAGCTCCTTCATCGAGTATTTCTAACAGCCGGAACAGGGCTGTGGGCGCATTACCAATTGCGATCACTGAGCCTTCCAGGTGCGATCGCCATAATTCTAGAGCTGCCGCCGACCTTGTAGTACCCATACGCTGGGCAAGTTCTGGCACTTCCGGCTCGTTGAGGGTACAGATAACTTGATTGTTTGCAGACAACCGCCGTCTGGTAACGCCATCGGCAACCATTCGGCAATCGCACAGAATTGGCGCTCCTGCTGCCAGTGCTGCTCTTGCGGATTGTACTGCTGTTGGTGAATATCCCAAGTCAGTGACAATATCCGTCATCCCACAGGCATGAATGAGACGTACAGTGACTTTTGCTACATCTGGTGGTAGCACATCTAGGTTCGCTTCTGACCGGATAATTGCAAAAGAATTACGGTAAATTTCGTTGGCATCTCGGATATAGTCGGACATTCAATTTTGGATTTTAGATTTTAAATTTTGGATTGATTTGTTAGTTAGTATAGATACTTCTTTTTTAATAGAAGAATACCTAATTTGATTAACCGCAGAGGCACAGAGAACGCAGAGTCAGAGAAAGGGAGGAATCAATTATCTGTATTTATCTGTGGTTCCATTTTCTAAGTGTTTATTAAATAACTGCTGTAATTGTGCTATTGGATATCCATTAGCAAATTCTCCAAAGGACTCATCAGAATTTAAGCGTTGAATTTTATATACATATAGCATCCGCTCTATTAATGCAGGTAGTTCGGCAAAAGTTACATATTGATATAGTTCGCGTCCGAATTTATAATTACTGTCACCAACATAAACGTGATAGCCTTCCACAGTTCTATTTTCAGCTTCAATGCTGACACCGAGGAGAGTAATATCACTTTTGCTGTGCTGGGCACAAGATTTTTCGCAGCCAGTGAAGTGGATATTAACTGGGTAATCGAGAGTAACGCGAGTTTCAAGATAATCTGCTAATGCCAATGCATGACTTTTAGTGTCAGTGGCAGAAACGACGCAACCTTTTTTTCCCGAACAGGCAACTAATCCACCCTTGATATTGGTTGCAGAGGAATCTAATCCTAATAAAGCAATTTCGCTTTGGACATCAGCAACCAATTGCTGAGGAATATCTGTAAGGAGGAAATTTTGCCAAGGGGTTAGCCTGAGAGTTCCACTACCGTATTTTGCTGCTAAATCTGCTAAACCGCGTATCTGTCTACTTTCCAATCGGCCAAGGGGCAAGACAACACCAATGTAAAATAAGCCTTGCTGACGTTGGGGATGGATGCCAATATGCTGATATTTCTCTCCCTTGCCTTTGACTACGGTGTACACACATCTTGGTAATGAAGCGCAAACCCTGGATTTACCTTCCTTAATCCCCCCTTGCAAAGGGGGGAAATATTCGGTTCCCGGTTCTCCCCCAAGGCATCGGGGAGTTAGAGGGGGTGAGAAAGACTTGTCTATGCACCGTAGCTTGTCTTGGTCGGGGAGTAGGTCTTTTCTGATTTCACTGCATAAAAGACGGAAAGATAAACGCTGCTCAACTTCTTGGAGATAATTTTCACAACCCAAAGTATTCAGTAACTCTCTCAAACGTAGCCGCCGCTTACTCGTAGTATGACTATAAGCTAGATAGACATCCGCCAAAGCTGCTAAGACGGGCAAACATTCCTCTGGTGATAACAAAATTCCCGTATCGCTGGGCGGTTGGCCCTTCTCGCCGACACTGAGATAGAGGCGAAAATAAATATTATCGTTAACTAAGACAGCTGCAAAGGCGATATCATTCAAGCGATCGCACACCTGAATTATCCCACCACCATCAAAGCAAACGCTAAATTTTGCCGACAGTCCCGAAAGCGCCGGATGTGCAGCAATATAATCATCCCAACTTTGGACAAAAGGGCGAGTATCGATTAATTCTTGGGGATCGATACCAGCAGTTGGACTGGTCATAATATTGCGGATTTGGTCTACAACAGTATTTTCAGAACCCAATCCCATATTTTGCAGGTACTTCAGAACCTCAGCATTTATCCCCGTGCGGATTTCACGAACTTGCAGGTTAGCCCGATTAGTTACATCTATATAACCGCCACCGTGCTGTTCTGCTATATCTGCGATCGCACGGCACTGCTGACTACTAATAATTCCACCTGGTATTCTAACGCGAGATAATATACCATCTGCGGCGGGAGTAGTATAAAACAAGCCAGGACAAGTGGCAAATCCAGAAACCAAACTTAGAACTCCTTCCCCGTGCAACGCAGGGAGTAGACGGTGAGTATGTCTTGAAAACATCCTGAGAGTTGGCATTCTGACTTGGGTCATCCCATCACAGCTGCGGCACAGTCCCGGAATTTCACCGGAGTTTCCCAACTCCCAGTAATTTAGATTTTGTTTAGGTTATAGATTTCAACCAGACATCATCCAGATAATTATCTTACATTACTATAGCCAGAAATTTTAACTGAGCTTATCCACTACCGTGTTACAGCAATTTTCGAGCAATTGGTAGTATCCCTGGAAGCAAGGGTGGAAACCAATACTTTTCGGATAAACCCAACAATCTCTTTTTTGGTCTGGGAGAAAGGTTAATTCAAACCCTTTCCCTTTCCCCCTTAACTGAAAAGTATTGGAGTGGAAATGTTTGTTTTATTGGTGCAGAGGCACGCAAAATAAGGGATTTCCAGTGAAAAAATATCCCATCCCTGCGGAACGTTCCGCGAACGTAGGGGCGCAAGGTCTTGCGCCCCTACTAGTTTTTTGAATTTTGAATTGCTTACACAGGCTGGGGTTTGAGTAAATCCGTTTTGGTAACAAATTCACTGAATGTACTTGCAACCTGCTGCGGTAATGCGATGCCTGGAGTTTGTAACGGCAACCTGGGAAACAGTAATTCCGCAACTCGATAAGCTTCTTCAAGATGAGGATAACCTGAGAAAACGAAGGTATCAATTCCTAAATCGGCATATTCCAGCATCCGCGCTGCAACTGTGTCTGGATCTCCAACTAAGGCAGTCCCAGCACCTCCACGCACTAAGCCAACACCTGCCCATAAGTTGGGGCTAATTTCTAGGTTTTTGCGATTACCATTATGCAGTTGAGCCATACGGCGTTGTCCTTCTGATTCCGATTGAGCAAACTGCTGATGTGCAGTTGCTATGGTTTCATCATCGACATACTGAATCAGTTCATTGGCCGCATCCCAAGCTTTTTGCGTAGTTTCGCGGACTATGACGTGCATCCGAATCCCAAAGCGGACTGTTCTACCTTGTTCTGCTGCTAATCGACGTACCTTTGCAATCTTTTGGGCAACTCGATCTGGTGGTTCACCCCAAGTTAAATACACATCAATGTGTTTGGCAGCAATTTGGAGCGCAGCATCTGAAGAACCGCCAAAATATAAGGTGGGATAAGGCTTTTGTACGGGAGGAAATTGGAGTTTTGCCTCTTGAACTTTCAAATGGCGACCACTATAGGTTACTTCTTCACCTTGCATGAGCGATCGCCAAATTGTCAAAAACTCATCTGTAAGTTCATAACGCTGATCGTGATCTAAGAAAATCCCATCTTTAGCAAGTTCTTTTGTATCGCCACCAGTGACAACATTCAGAATAATTCGACCATTAGAAATCTGGTCAAAAGTTGCAGCCATCCTAACAGCTAAAGAAGGCGACATAATTGCCGGACGAAAGGCTACAAGAAATCGCAAGCGTTCTGTAACTGAAATTAATGAAGTAGCTACAATCCAAGTATCTTGTTTTTGTCCAGTACCAATCAACATCCCGCCATAGCCCAATTTATCAACAGCTTGGGCGATTTGCTGCATATAGGGATAAGTGGCTGGTCGCCTGCCGATTGTAGTACCTAAATAACGCTCATCTCCCTGTGTCGGCAAATACCAAAAAACTTCCATTTTCTTATTTCCTGATGCTATTTCTGGCTAATGGTTTCCGGTGTTATCGCTGCATATTGTTCGCTATTCAGCATCGCTTCCTTAACATTGATGGGTTTAGGAATCACTTTTTCTTTAGCAAACAAATCTGCAATCTTCTGTTGTTTTTCCATGATTTCGGGTGTAATTGGTCTTAACCCGTAAGTTCGCCTTCCAACCATTGTTGTTAAAATATCTTCATCAATTTTGAGGTGAGGAATAGTCAGTTTTACAACTTCTGCTCGGTTTTTCTCACTCCATTGACCTGTGTTATCTATCTCCTCAAGAACTAATCGTACTAATTTCGGATTTTCTGTGGCAAATTTCCGCGCAGCCATGTAATATCCGCCCTGAGTAGAAATGCCACTAGCATCTCGCAAAACACGAGCATTGGCCTTTTTTTGGGTCACGGCTAAATAAGGATCCCAAGTTACCCAGGCATCTATTTTGCCTTGAATAAAAGCATCACGAGCTTCTGAAGGAGGGAGACTAATAGCTTGAATATCACTATATTTTAAACCAGCCTCTTCTAAAGCTTTTATTAATAAGTAATGGGAAGCAGAACCCTTTTGAAAAACTACTTTTTTCCCTTTAAGATCGGCTAAAGTCTGAATCGGTGAATTATTTTGGACGATAATTGCGCTTCCTTTACCAGTACTGGGTTTATTACTAGCAACATAAACTAAAGATGTACCAGCCGCTTGGGCAAATATCGGGGGAGTCTCGCCTACAGAGCCAATATCAACCCTGCCCACATTCATCGCTTCCATCAGTTGTGGCCCGGCGGCAAATTGCGCCCATTCCACAGAAATACCTAAAGGCTTGAGACGTTTTTCGATCAATCCTTTAAGTCTGAAAATATCCCCATAACTTTGATATCCCATTCGGACAACTTTGGTTTTCAAATCACTGGTTTGATTTTCTGAATTTGGGGTTTGGACTGAGCAACTGATTAAGGTTGTTGAGATTGTTAATAATCCAGGTAAAAGGAATAGTGAAAAACGTTGGAAAATCTTAACTCGTAGTTGTTTTAAGGCAGGAATCATGGACGTGATACTTTGTTTTTTTTATTTGCTTTTGGACTTATTTGGCTAATATTTGCCTATCTTCAGTCGTAAAGGCGCACAGATTATTGGTGTCAACTTAACGTCAAAGCCAGCCTAGAAAAAGCTTTTAGATATTGTCTCGTTCCCAGTCTCAGAC